>JBHHVT010000080.1:0-9641 GCA_046754425.1 Nitrospinota bacterium
AGGAGCTGCACAACGGTTCGGAAAGCCGCGTACAAAAAGGTCCGTTCCAGGCCAAGATGTTCGCGAACTGATAACAGGAGTACGATTCCGAAGAGTACACCCACAGTTAACAGGTCAAATACCGTCGGGTCAATCATTGAAGATCGACACTTTCGCGGTTAAAACCGCCGCCACACGACAAAACAGTGTTACTCATACAAACCGCCGTCCTTTATAAGCAAATGCCTTCCCGCCATACCCTTTGCGCGTTCCGGTTCGTGCGTAACCCAGATAGTTGCGAATTTTAACTTTTTGCGTAATTCATCATACAGTCGGAAGAAAATATCCGTATTACGCGGATCAAGAGCCGCTGTCGGCTCGTCCAATAGTATCACCTCCGGCCTTAAAAGCAGGGAACGTATCACGCTAATGCGGGCCGCCTGCCCCACCGATAGCCGGTTACCGCCACTTTGAAGCAGGTCGAGCGGAAGGTTAAAACCGCGCATCAGCTCTTCCACCTCTTCTTCCGTGCATTCGGGAGAGGAGACTTTAAAGTTTTCCAAGACTGAAATCGGAAATAAAAAAGGGGTTTGAGACACAAACTGTATCTTTTTTCTCAGTTCCATCGGTTCGATATCCGCGTATTGCTTTCCATCGTAGAATAGCGCTCCGGTATCCGGCTCCAAAAGCCGGTTTAAAAGTTTTAACAGTGTGCTCTTACCGCACCCGGACTCGCCGGAAAGGTATACCATCTCATCGCGATTCAAGGTAAAATTGATGGCGTTAAGAGTTATCAAGGGGTAGTCATAACCAAAAGACAGGTTTTTAATCTGAACGATATTAGCCATAAAGAAATTATGCATATTGAACGATTATAAAACCAGTTGGCTGTAACAAATAATTTATTTGAATTGACGTTATTTAATATCCGCAATATGTAAATGAATAGATATTACCGCAGTTTAAATCTACCACCGGGGGCCAGTTTAGACGAGATTAAAAAGGCATTCCGGAAAGCCGTAAGGATGTATCATCCGGACATGAACGGCGGGTATGGCAATCTATATAAATTCAATGAAGTCATTAGAGCCTACAACTACCTGAAAAAGAGTCCGGACGTAACTGGTGTAGCCATCAAAAAACCGACCGAACGTAAGATAAAAGCATGGCTCGTAAAAATCACAAAGGCACTCACGAAAGAGGTTAACCTTACCGTCAAGGTAAAAAATGCCGGAGCCCTGAAAAAGAGAAAGAGGCGCCAAAGTCGACGAGTCGATCCGCTTATCCTTCGGATGTCCTTCGAGGAACTTCGGTTCAGGTTTACACAATCCAATAACGATTATGTGAAAATGCAATCGGCACGGGCTCTTGCCATTCTTTTCGGCGCGAAATCGCTTTTCACACTAAAAAAAGGTCTGGGCAACGCTTCCCTCCAGGTATGCGAGGAGATTATCTATCTCTTCGGCCTTATCGGAAACAATGAGGCCGTAAGGCTGCTTGAAAAATGCGCGCGCCATCCTAACGTAAAAATCGCCTGTTGCGCTGTAAACGCCCTGCAACAGGTTAACAGGGAACAGGCGGTAACTATCCTTAATAAACTTGAAAAGGAAGGGCGCGCCTTTCGTACCGCAGTATCGCAATATTTCGATACAAAAAAAGCGCGTAAACTGCTTCACGGCTGGACGATGGACGATTCCGAGTTTTACATCGCAAGGGCATTGCGCAATCGAACGCGGCAGCCGCTGCCGATTATACTGCGCGAACTTGGATGGTTAATTCCCGGATAAATTCTCTTTCTCTTTTAATTTAATTTATTGACAAAATATTCTGTTTTGTTACCATGTGCGCCTGTTCATTGGGGAGTATGCGGTCGTCTTTTTGAAACCGGGAATGGAAATGACAATCGAAGATGTTTTAAAAAAAGAGCTGAAAAGGCATATCTCAAAAATAAAAACCATGAAAAATGGAAATCTCCATAAGATGACAATAAGTCTTGTTGAAAAATCGCTTGTGCGCCTTGTACTCGACGAAACCAAAGGCAATCAATCCGAGTCCGCGCGTATATTGGGGATTAACCGCAATACGTTGCGAAACAAGATTAAGGAATATAAAATCAAGGTCGATTAAAGCGCTAAAGGCCCCGGCGGACATCGATAGCGCGCCTTGTTTTCAGTTGGGGGTTTTATGGTACTGCTTGAATTCAGCATGACGCCGCTAGGTAAGGGAGAAAGCGTCAGCAAATATGTCTCCAGGTCTCTCGACATCATCGATAAAAGCGGACTGTCTTATCGCCTGAACCCGATGGGAACGGTGCTGGAAGGAAGCCTGAACGACGTTTTGAATGTCGTTAAAGATTGCCACAATCTTATGGCTTCGGACTGCGGCCGCATTTCTACATCAATAAAAATCGACTATCGCAAGAGTAAATCCGGACGGCTTGAAACCAAAATAAAAAGCGTTGAGAAAAAGTTGGGACGCTCCCTCTCAAAATAGCCACCCTGCGGGTGGAGGCAATATGCCGGCGCAATTGCAAACGACCTTTTACAAACTAAAACTTTGGGACGGTTTTATCCCAACGGTTGAAAATCTCTGCTCTGCCGTAATTAGCCCCGCCGCAGAGTGGTTAGAGTTTGTCTCGAAGGGAGAGAAGATTTAAGAACTCGTTTCTTGTCCTCTGGTCGGATTTGAAAACGCCCAGCATTGCGGAGGTAACCGCATAGGAACTCCTCTGCTCCACGCCTCTCATCGCCATGCATAGATGCCTTGCCTCTATTACCACTCCGACGCCTCGAGGTTGTACAAGGCGATGAAGCGTTTCGGCAATCTGGGTTGTGAGTCTTTCCTGTACCTGCAGCCTGCGCGAGTACGCCTCTACCAGCCGCGGCACCTTAGAGAGGCCAACCACTTTCCCTTTCGGGATGTACGCAACGTGGCATTTACCAAAGAACGGTAAAAGATGATGTTCGCACAGGCTGTAGATTTCGATATTCTTAACAAATACCATTTCGTCGTAAGAAACATCGAAAAGCGCCTTGCCCACCAGCTTGTCTACATCGAGATGATTTCCGGAGGTGAGAAATTTAAGGGATTTTCTAACCCTTTCGGGTGTGCCTAACAACCCCTCCCTATCAGGGTCCTCGCCCAACTCTTTCAGGATTTTTACGACTGCATCATCCAAGGTGTTCAATCCTCATGGAATGCTTTGATTAATAAAGGATGCCGTTTGGCCGGTTGTCGCCGGCGGGTTGATACAACCCGTCAGCCGTTGACCGCGGTTTTGAAATATTTGCCCGATTTAAAACGGACAACTTTACGAGCAGATATTTCAGCCTCTTCACCGGTTTTTGGGTTGCGTCCGATTCGAGCGTTTTTCTGCCTTACCTGAAAGGAGCCAAACCGCCTCAATATTACGCTTTCTCCACTTCCAAGCGCATCTTTCACCAGTGAAATTATTGTTTCTACTGCCTGTTCTGCTTCCGGCTTTTGAAGACCGGCTTCATCGGATATACGGTTTACTATATCGCTCTTTGTCATTCATATTCCTCCAGACTTTGAGCCCACATAGACTTAAACACTTATTTCATAGATATATAACACAACTTTTGTTAACGATACAATGGATATTTTTTACAGGTCTTTTCTTTTATGGAAATATTTTATTACTCTTGGCATTGTTCAGAAAATCGTCCGTGCCATTTCTCTGGCCGCCAGGTCCGCGTCAAGAATCGACCTGATAGAAGCGGCAGGCCTAACCTTTACTTTATCAATAGTTTTACTTATAACATCGGCTATATCGATATACCTGATTTTCCTTTTTAAGAAAGCCGCAACCACCAGTTCGTTTGCGGCATTAAGTATTGCCGGCATGGTGCCGCCTTTTTTTAGCGCCTTGTAGGCAAGTGTAAGGCAGGGAAATTTTTTTGTGTCGGGTGCCATGAACTCTAGTCGCGACATTGCGGCAAGATCCAGACTTTTATGGTTTGCGGGCCACCGGTCCGGATACGACAGTGCGTAAGCTATCGGCACGCGCATGTCCGGAAGGCCCATCTGCGCCATTACTGAGTTGTCGATAAACTCAACCATGGAGTGGACTATGCTCTGAGGATGTATCGTCACTTTGATTTTTTCAGCGGGCACATTAAAGAGCCAGCGCGCCTCTATAACTTCGAGCCCTTTGTTCATCAGCGTCGCCGAATCGACCGTAATTTTCGGGCCCATCTTCCAGCGTGGATGTTTTAGCGCTTGCGCCAAAGTAACGCGGGCGAGCGCTTTCCGCGACAGCTTGAGGAAGGGACCTCCGGAAGCGGTAAGTATCAGCCGTTTCACCCTTTCCATGGGCTCACCGTTCAGGCACTGCCAAAGCGCGGAATGTTCACTGTCAATCGGAACAACAGTCGCGCCATGCCGTTTGGCCGCGGACATCATCAGTTTGCCTGCCATCACGAACGGCTCCTTGTTGGCAATGCAGACGCGGATACCTTTTTTAATTGCCAGCAGCGTCGGACCCAACCCTGCCGCGCCGACGATGGCCGATACTACTACGCCGCAATCATGCGACTCCAAAAGTTCCTCCGCGGAGCCTTCTCCCGCTATAATTTTGACCCTGCCGGGTATATCCTTGCGCAGGGAGGCAACAGCGGATTCGTCGGCCAGCGATACATTGCGCGGACTGAACTCGCGGACCTGTTCGGCAAGCAGTTTCGAGTTTCTGTTTGCGGCAAGCCCCACCACGTCGAATCTGCCTTTATTGGCTCGGATAACTTTCAGGCAATTCCGGCCGATGGAGCCGGTGGAGCCGAGAATGATTATTTTTCGTTTCAAACCAGTCCGCCTTTCACCGCAAGGAACATATAAAAGACGGGCGCGCTCATCATCAAGGCGTCCGCGCGATCAAGCAGACCGCCATGACCGGGCAGTAATGTACCGGAGTCTTTTGCGCCGAAATTCCTTTTAATCGATGATTCCGATAAATCGCCAAGCGGTCCGATAAGACCTCCGCACAAGGCCGCCGCTATAGCCGATAGGCCCAGCGCTTCCGGATAAAAAATATAGGCAAACGCGAAGCTGAAGACAGACGCGCTCACCAGGCCGCCGATAAACCCTTCCACCGTTTTGCCCGGCGATATGTGCGGGGCAAGTTTCCTTTTACCCCATAGCCTGCCGGCGTAGTACGCGCCTATATCGGCTCCCCATGTAGCGAAACATATCAAAAGGAAAAGCTTTTCGCCGTCAGGCAGTTTTCTGATAAGAAGCGCTCCCGAAAAGCAGAGGCCAATATACATAATGCCGGCCAGCGTAAAGGCAAAACGTTTGACGCCGCCCGAACGGTCCAATACAGTGCCGGCAAAAACAGATACGAGTATTGCGGTGAGAATTATGTAAACCAATGAAGCTGAACCGAGGAACGCGATGGGAATTACCAGGGATGCCATCGTACCCTTTAACCGAGGCACATCCATCCCCTTGGCTTTAGCCAGGTCAGCATATTCCAAAAAACAGATCGCTACGCACAGTTCGATAAGACCGAGGAAAAATAAAAACGGACCGTACCAGACCGCCGTGGTAAAAAGAGGCGCCAGGACAAGCGCCGTGACTACCCTGGTGCGGTTCACGTTTCCGTTTTATGAACCGAACCGCCCCTTGTCATACAGCGTGACCGGCTTTATCAGTCCGCGAATCCTCAGCATCACCGGAAAATTCCTGCTTCAACTGTTCACCGGAACGCCCGAACCTGCGCTCCCTCTCCTGGTAGCTGAGAACAGCCTGCAGAAAATCGGCTTTTGAAAAATCCGGCCATAGAACATCCGTAAAATAAAGCTCGGAATATGCAATCTGCCACATCATGAAGTTGCTGATTCTCACCTCGCCGCTTGTGCGAATAAGCAGATCGACATCCGGCAGGTCGGCGGTCTGTAGATGGCTGTTGAACAGTTCAGGCGAAATCAGCTCTGGCGACAGATCCCCTTTTTGAACTTTTTCGGCTATGGCCCGCGCCGCTTCAACAATTTCGTTTCTGGAGCCGTAGCTCAGCGCGAGAGTGAGAATTGTACCCGTATTGTTCTTCGTTTCCCGCTTAACCTCGTCTATGCAGTCGACGGCGGACTGCGGAAGGTCATTCAGATGTCCGATGGTATTGAACCTTATGTTGTTATTCATCATCTTCTTCATTTCTTTCATAAGAAATTCCTGAAGTATGCCCATCAGTGCGTTTACCTCGCGCCTTGGCCTGCTCCAGTTTTCAGTTGAGAATGAATAAAGAGTTAACGCTTTTATTTTAAGTTCGGACGCCAGAGTTACAATACGATCCACCGTCTCCACGCCCGCGCGGTGACCAAAAATTCGCGGCATCCTTTTCCTTGCGGCCCATCTTCCGTTACCGTCCATAATGATGGCCACGTGCTGGGGCAGTCTTTTGCGATCTACCCGCTTTAACAAACCCGCTTCTGGAGGACTCAAGGTCACGTCTCCATTATCTCTTTTTCCTTGCCGGCGACTACCGAATCAACTTGGGCGATAAAGTCATCCGTCATTTTTTGAATACGGCTTTCCAATTTATGTTCATCGTCTTCGGACATCTCTTTATCTTTAAGACGTTTTTTTGAATGCTCCATGCCCTCGCGGCGGATATTACGGATTGCTATCTTGTTGTCCTCACCCATCTTCTTCACTAATTTAGCAACCTCCTTGCGCCGCTCCTCGCTAAGCGGCGGCATTGCGAGGCGTATCAGCTTCCCGTCGTTGGCGGGCGTGATCCCGATATCGGATGTTTGAATCGCTTTTTCCACTACTGGAATCATATTGGCGTCCCAGGGCTGAATAGTTATAAGCCTGCTTTCCGGCGTGGCTACCGTCGCTACCTGGCTTATCGGCGTCGGTGTGCCGTAGTAGTCGACTTTTATCGAATCAAGGATGGCGGCGGATGCCCTGCCCGTCCGGATTCCGGCCAGTTCGCGCTTTAGCACGCCTAGCGTGGTCTCCATTTTATGCGCGCATTCAGCTTCTATCTTCTCGGGCACCAGTCAATTCCCCCGCACTAAAGTCCCTATCTCTTCCCCGCACAATACCCTTTTTATATTGCCTGTTTCAAGCATGTTGAAGACGATGATAGGTATCCTGTTTTCCATGCAAAGGGATATCGCGGCGGCGTCCATAACCTTTATCCCGTTTTTCAGCACGTCCATGAACTCAAGTTCCTTGTACTTACGGGCCGACTTGTCCTTCATCGGGTCCGAAGTATAGATACCGTCGACTTTTGTCGCCTTGAGTATCACCTCCGCTCCTATCTCCATCGCCCTTAGCGACGCGCAGGTATCGGTGGTAAAGTACGGGTTGCCGGTTCCGGCCGTGAATATTAAAACCCTACCCTTTTCAAGATGCCGCATCGCGCGTCTGCGAACGAACGGCTCCGCCACCTGGCTGACGTTTATTGCGCTCTGCATTCTTGTGGCAACACCGTGCTGTTCCAGCGCGCTTTGAAGGGCCAAGCCGTTGATAATCGTCCCAAGCATCCCCATGTAGTCGGCTGTGGAGCGATCAACTCCCGCTTCCGCTACCTCCGAGCCTCTCAGAATATTGCCGCCGCCGATAACAGCGGCGATTTCAACGCCAAGGTCGTGGACTTCCTTAATCTGGCCGGCTATATTGTTTATCGCGTTGTAATCAAGCCCCCGTTTCGATTCACCGGCCATGGATTCGCCGGTAAGTTTTAACAGGACCCGCCGGTACTTGATTTCACTCATTTACTATCCGCTTTCTCCAAGCTGGAATCTATCAAAACGCCGCACTATTATATTCTCGCCGAGCTCGCTTATCTTTGATTTTAAAAGTTCTTCCACAACGATGTCGGGATCCTTCACGAATTTCTGGTTCAAAAGGCACTTTTCCTCGAAAAATTTTGAAAGCCGGCCTTCTACAATCTTGGGAATAACCTTGTCTGGTTTGCCGGACTCTTTTGCCTGCTCGGTAAGAATCTCCTTTTCTTTTTCCACCTCTTCCGCCGGAACGTCTTCGGGACTTATGTAAGAAGGGTTAACGGCCGCTATATGCATCGCAATGTCTTTTACCAGATTTTGAAAAACTTCATTGCGCGCAACGAAGTCGGTTTCGCAGTTAATCTCCAGCAAAACGCCAATCTTGCCGCCGGAATGGATGTAGGAAGAGATAATCCCTTCAGTTGCCTGGCGCCCCGCCTTTTTGGCCGCCTTTGAAAGCCCCTTTTTCCTGAGATAGTCTATTGCCGAATCTATGTCGCTGCCGCTTTCCTTGAGCGCCTCCTTGCAGTCCATAATTCCCGCGCCCGACATCTCGCGCAGGTCCCTCACCATTTTTGCACTTACCGTCATCTTAAAACTCCTCACCGTTCAAATCAGTACATTCCAAAGTCATACAATCCGTTTTGCCGACCGAGGCTATTTTGCCTGTTGCTTTTCGTTTACCGGCTCTTTCACATTGGCGGCGGCAACAGTTTCACCATCAGGTTTCTTTTCCTTTGCCTTTTCCGCCTCGGCTTTTGCTTCTGCCGCTGCCTTTTCATTCCGTTTTGCGAATATGCCCCCGCCTTCAATTGCGGCATCCGCAATCTTGGCGGTAATAAGTTTGATTGACCTTATCGCATCGTCATTTGCCGGTATAACGAAATCTACTCCTTCCGGGTCGCAGTTCGTATCCACTATCGCAACCACCTTGATGCCCAGTTTCCTGGCTTCGTTGAGCGCTATCGACTCCTTTTTCGGGTCGATGATGAAAATAAGCTCGGGCGGCTTGGCCATATCCTTTATCCCGGACAGGTTTTTAGAGAGCTTTTTCATCTCCCTTGTAAGGAAGATTACCTCTTTTTTGGGAAGGACTTCGAACAGACCGCCTTCCTGCATCTTCTCAAGCTCGTTCAATCGGTCGAGCCTTTTTCTGATAGTCTCGAAGTTTGTAAGCATTCCACCGAGCCAGCGGTTTGTCACGAAAGGCATCCCGCACCGCTTTGCCTCTTCTTCAACAAGTTCCTGCGCCTGTTTTTTCGTAGCTAAAAAAAGGATGCTCTTACCGTCCGCCGCCGCTTCGGCGACAAACTTTACCGCCTTACGGAAATAACGCAGCGTCTTTTGCAGGTCTATAATGTATATACCGTTGCGCACGCCGAATATGTACGGCTTCATCCTTGGATTCCATCGTTTTGTCTGGTGCCCGAAATGGGAACCGGCCTCGAGAAGCTGCTTCATTGATATACTGGCGTTCAAACTGTTGACCTCCGCTCTTTTGGGTTAAACAACCACCCGGTACGGGACCATCAAACGGAAACATGTTCCGCACCCCTGGCGCCCGATAAATATCCGGGTGTGATTATAGTTAACGCAGTTTAAAACCGCGTGGAACCTTACCGGCTCCGAATTAACTGGTAATTTTAGCAGGAAACAATTTAAAAATGAACCCCTTTACCGCTTTTTATACCAACAGTTATCTCGGCTGTCTTCGACCCTGAGGCTCAGACCCGAAGGGAGCTCACTGGTAGTCAAGCGGCTCCCCTACGATATGCGGCCTGTCCCACCGAAAGAACACCAACACCGACGGGGACGCCGCTGCCACCAAACCAACTTTTATAATTTGCTGTAAACTCTAGCCCGGATTATTCATGAAGAAATTGAATTTTCAAATTATAGGTCGTAACCAGT
>JBHHVT010000081.1:0-9625 GCA_046754425.1 Nitrospinota bacterium
GCGGGCTTGATATTTACTATCTTGTTTTGCTCTAATCAGTGCCATCATGCCGATTAAAGCAGTAAAGGGCGTAAAGGATCTCCTGCCGGAGACCGCGCAGGCGAAGTATCGCGTGGAGTCCGTTGCGCGCGACGTTTTCGCACGGTTCGGTTTTAAGGAAATCGTCCTGCCGATTTTTGAAAAAAGCGAGCTTTTCATAAAAAGTGTCGGCGAACTGACGGACATCGTCCAAAAAGAGATGTACAGCTTTACCGACCGGGGCGGCGAAAGCCTTACGCTGCGACCGGAAGGAACCGCTTCGTGCGTCCGCGCCTACATAGAGCACTCCATGTACCACCCGCAGGGCAGTGTATCGAAGCTCTTTTACTTCGGCCCGATGTTCAGGCAGGAACGCCCGCAGGCGGGCAGGTTCCGCCAGTTCTACCAGATAGGGGCGGAGCTTTTTGGCGCGGCCTCCCCGCAAGCCGACGCGGAGGTAATCCATCTGCTATGGCTTTACATAAACTCCGTTAACGTAAAAGGGCCGCGTCTGTCGATTAACAGTATCGGATGCTCCGTCTGCAGGCCGCCGTTTAAAAAGGCGCTTGTGGAATTTTTAAAAGCAAAACATGATTCGCTTTGCGAACTGTGCAGACAGCGGTATGAAAAAAACCCGCTTCGCGTTTTTGACTGCAAAAACGAACAGTGCAAGGAGCTGATTAAGGACGCCCCCACCATCGACGGACACTGGTGCGGCGGCTGCACGGAACATCAGCAAAAACTGCGCGACAGCCTCGACGCGCTGAAGATTCTTTATACGGTTAATCCACGGATGGTACGCGGTCTCGACTACTACACGCGCACCGTGTTTGAAGTGACCGCCGAAGGGCTCGGTGCGAAAAGCGAAATCGCGGGCGGGGGACGTTACGATGACCTGGTGAAAAATTCCGGCGGACCGCAGGTGCCCGCCATTGGGTTCGCCATCGGATTGGAGAGATTGATGGAGTCGGTGGACGGCAAAGAAAACTTCACGCAAGACAAGCCCGACGTTTATATGGTCTACATGGGCGAAGAGGCGGCGGCAAAAGGTTTTTTCATCGCGGGACGACTGCGCGCAAAAGGAATAAAAGCCGAAAGCCCCTACACGCCGGGGAAGATGAAAACGCAGATGGGAAAAGCGGGGAAATCCGGCGCGAAGCTTGCCGTAATCATCGGCGAAAACGAATTGGCAAATGGAGTGGCAATAGTAAAAAATCTGGCCGAGGAAAAACAGAGCGAATTCCCTCTGGATAGTTTGGCAGCGATGATAGAGGACAAACTCTCCTGACCAAACGCTATTTCCCGGCGCTACAGGCGCCTCGCCTGTAGACTGCGACAGGCGGGGGCGCCTGTCGTACCAACTAAAAGAATTGCGGTTCCGCAGTGTTCCATCTGCCGCATACCGGACATCGCGGAAAATAGTCCATAGCCGAATGCCTGCACGACGAACAGTGATAATGCATAAATTTTTTCCACTCCAGCTCCAGCGCCTTTTTGAAGGAGCGCGCCGCATCGTCGTCGGAACCTTGCGGCCCCTGCGAGGGGTTCGATCCAAGCTCAACCACGCCGCGCGCGAGGCTGAATAGCGTAAACCGCCCAAACTCCGCCTCGACTTCATTTAACGCAGCTTCGGCCGAGCTGTAATCCGACTTCTCTATCCGCGCCATCGCGACGAACATTTTCAGAAGTTTTTCATCAGGAGATAATGTCAGCGCCCATCGGTACAGGCTCTCCACATCGCCGTCTTTTTCCGCCTGCCGGTAGAACTCCTCAAGGCGTCGCAAGACGATAATCGAACCGCCGCGTTTGAACTCTCTTCTTAATATACCCTCCGCTTCCACCATATTATTACCGCGCATGGCGATCTCCGCCATTTTTAAAACGGCGGGCAAAAAGCCGGGCTGAATCTTTACCGCATTGGCAAATTCCCTTTTCGCCTCGTACGTTTTCCCGTCCGCCGCCAGCTGCTCGCCGTATAGATAGTAAAGCTGCGCGGCACTGTCCCTTTCCGCATTTACTTCAGACGTTCCGGACGTAAGTTTTACTATCTCCTTTTGTAAAACTACCGCCCGCTTTAGTTTCCCCAGCGTCCTGCTGATTGCCGCCATCTCCCGCAAAACCGCTACGTCTTTTGGCGAGCGCCCCCTTACCTGTTCCAGCAGCTTGTAGGCGCTGGCCGGCTGCCCCGCCGCCATATAATCCTCCTTTAGCTGCAACGTCGCGTCCTTTTCAAACGGCCGCTGTGCCAGCGCGAGAGAGTGAGCCTTGAGAGCCTTACCGGTATCGCCCATCCGACGCAAAAGGGAGCCCTTAAGGGTAAGCGCCTCGAAATTTTTCGGATCCGCCGCCAGCGCTTTATCAACATCGGTTACTGCCCTTTGCAGTTTTCCCTTATCGGCCTTTTGCCTTGCCTTGCCGAGACGTTTTTCCACCCTGTTTTTTCTGAAAAGTTCATACCGCGTCCGCAGACCGTACAGGTAGTCGCCGAAAAACTTGAATGAATAAAGGATGAACATCGCCGCCGCGCCGGCGACAAACGCCAGCATCGCGAGCGCGGTAACCGGTATTGATATCGGTTTACCGGGAGCGTAAATAAAGTCCACGGAACCGGGATTTAGATACGCAAGGTAGAGAAAAGCCGCGAAGATTAAAAAAAGTGGAATGAATAAGCGGAACGCCATCTACTGTTTCGCCTGCTTCTCCTTCTCGAACTTCGTCTTGCAGGCGACGCAGCGCTTGACATAGGGGACCGCCTCCAGCCGCTTGAAGGGAATCCCTTCTTCGCAGTCAACGCAAATCCCGTAAACTCCGGCTTCCATCGCCGCAAGCGCCTCTTCGACCATCTGCAGCTGATTGCGTTCCGTCTCACCAAGCGACAGGAGTACCTGCCTGCTGTATGTTCGGGATGCCTCGTCGTTTACATCCGGCACTTCGGTTTCGAACTCTTCGTTAGAGTGCCTCGCCACCTTATCCACTCCGTCAAAAAGCTCCTTTCGTGTATCAAGAAGCCTGTTTTTGAGTTTATCCAGATGTTCTTCAGTCATCTTACTCATGATCCCATCGCCATTATGTCACCTGCGTTAAATCTTCGGGCGTCCGACCAGAGCCGCTCCAGCGAATAAAGCCCGCGGGCGGACTTGTGGAACACGTGAATTACCAGGTCATGTAAATCCATCAATACCCAGTTGCCCTTTGCCTTTCCTTCCACATGGTACCGTTTGTTACCGCTTTTCCTTAAAGCTTTCTCAACGTTGTCGGTGATGGCCTGAACCTGTCTAACCGAGGAGCCGTGGCAGATCATAAAATAGTCCGCAATGTTGGTTATTCCGCGCAAGTCCAATACAAGAACCTCCTCCGCTTTTTTATCTACCATCGCATTGTAGCATAGCCGGAGAGTCGAATTTTGTTCCGGCGGCTGTTTTATCATTGCGTTTACCTCCTGTATAACTCCACCTTCATAATATATTGTTCCACTGCTTTTGGAACAAGATATTTTATCGATTTCCCGGCATGGATTTTTTGCCGTATCGCCGTCGAAGAGACGTCCATCTGTCGCGCGGTACAAAGATGTATGGAGTACCGCGAACCTGACAGTTTCAACGCATACCCGCAAGGAGAAACACCCGTGGCTGAAAAGCTGACGGACTTTTGTTTCGCTCGCAGTTTTTTTTCCAGCCCGGCAACGGTTTCATCCAGTTTAAGGCCGGGGCGGGAAATAACTATAAAATTGGAGCCTCTTAGAAGCGAAGCCGCCGATTTCCAGTTGTGCGTATCGGCGAACGCGTCGAGACCCATGATGAAGTAAAGGCCGCCTTTAAACTTTTTTTTAAACCTCTTGATGGTATCGACCGTATATGAAACTCCTACTCCCATCTCAATACCCGATACATAAAAACGCGGTTTGCCCAAAAGCGCAATCTGCGTCATCGCATAGCGGTCGAACGCGGACGCGCCGCATCGTTTTTTGTGCGGCGATACCGCCGTAGGCGCGAAATATACCCTGTCCAGCTTGAACAGCCTGGCGGCCTGTTGCGCGCAGTTGATATGCCCCATGTGGATAGGGTCGAAAACGCCGCTCAAAAGACCGGCCCTCACGGCTGGCTCCGGACCTGTCCCTGGCCGACTACCATGTATTTGTAGGTCGTCAGCTCGCGCAGTCCCATCGGCCCCCTCGCATGGAGCTTTTGGGTGCTTATCCCCATCTCCGCTCCCAGTCCGAACTGGCCGCCGTCGTTGAAGCGCGTGGAAGCGTTCACCATCACCGCCGAGGAGTCCACCTCCCTTAAAAACCTGTCGCCGTTCTCGCGCGACTCCGTAACAATCGCGTCGGTGTGATGGGAGCCGTAACGCTCGATGTGTTCTATCGCCTCGTCCATCGAATCGACCACCTTTACCGCAAGGGTTAGGGAAAGGTATTCCGTGCGCCAATCCTCCTCCTCGGCCGGTTTGGCGGCAGGATAAAGTTCGCGCGTTTTTTTACAGCCGCGCAGTTCCACTCCTTCGGCGGCAAACGCCGCAAGGAGCGCGGGAAGGTTTTGACTCCACGCCGAGTGGACTAAAAGCGTTTCCGCCGCGTTGCAGACGCCGGGCCGCTGTACCTTTGAATTTACCGCTATGTCACGAGCGCGCTCAAATGCGGCGGACTCGTCTATATAGACGTGACAGACTCCCGCATCGTGTTTTATAACCGGTATAGTGGAGTTTTCAGAAACGAATTTTATAAGTCCCGGCCCGCCGCGCGGAATGATGACATCTATATAATTATTCAATTTCAACATCTTCAGCACCGCCTCGCGGTCCGTCGTGCGGATAAACTGTATGGCGTCCGGGGTTATCCCCTTCTTTTCCAGCGCGGCCGAAAGCAGTGAAGCTATCGCGTTGTTGGAGTGAAACGCCTCTTTGCCGCCGCGAAGTACGACTGCATTGCCGGATTTCAGGCAAAGCGCCGCCGTGTCAGCCGTTACGTTTGGACGAGCTTCATATATTATCCCTATCACACCAATCGGGATGCTTATCCTGGAAACCTTCAGGCCGTTCGGCCTTACCGTCTCCTCGTAGATATGTCCGACCGGATCCGGCAGCCCGGCTATCTGCCTTATTCCATCGGCTATACCGCCTATCCTATCCCTGTTCAGGACGAGGCGGTCGATCATGGCGTCGCTAAGTCCGTTTTGCCGGGCGGTATCCGTATCCTTCAGGTTCTCTTTGATAACGGCCTCGGCGCTCTCTTCAAGGCTATCGGCCATCATCTCAAGCGCTCCGTTTTTCTCCTTCGTACTCAACAGCGCAAGCCGCTTTGCCGCGCTCCTTGCCTTTTGACCTATCTCTTCAATATTCATCGTCAATCGCTTTCGCCCAATATGACCATATCGTCCCTGTGTATCACTTCGTCGAAGCTTTTATATCCCAGCAGTCCCTCGATCTCACCGGTCTTTTTACCTTTTATTTTTTGCAATTCGAACGAGTGGTAGTTGACCAGTCCCCGCGCGAACTCCTTTTTATCTCCGTCCAGCAGGGATACCGCCTCGCCGGACTCGAACTTGCCGCTTACCGACATTATGCCCGAAGGCAGAAGCGATTTTCCTTTTGCGACGAGGGCCTCCTTCGCGCCGAAGTCCACCTTTACCTTTCCCCTCGGTTTTAGCAGGTGCGCTATCCAGTGTTTTCGCTGTTTCATCTTTGCGGCCGAGGGGTAAAAAAACGTTCCGCCTTTACCCAGACGCATCGCGTCGCGTATGGACCCCTCCTTTTTACCGCCGATAATCCATGTGGGCACGCCGTACATTCCGGCCACCTGCGCCGCCATCACCTTCGCCTTCATTCCGCCGACGCCGGTTGTGGAACTGCCGGTGCCCGCAATATCGATAATCCATTCGCTTACCTTTTCCACATTGTCGATGAGCTCCGCCTTCGGATCCTTTTCGGGATCCGCGCTGAAAAGCCCTTCGACGTCCGACAGGATAAGCAGCAGATCCGCGTCCACCAGCGAGGTTATCATCGCCGACAGCGTATCGTTGTCGCCGAATTTTATTTCGTGCACGGCGGCGGAATCGTTTTCATTTATTATCGGCACGATTCCCAGTTCCAGCAGTGTCGTCAAGGCGTTACGCGCGTTAAGGTACCTGCGCCGGTTCGATATATCGTCATGCGTAAGGAGAATCTGCGCCACCTTCTTTCCGCGCTCCCCAAAACTCTTCTCGTAAATGTTCATCAGACTTACCTGCCCGATCGCGGCGGCGGCCTGTTTGAGCGGTATGGAGAGGCGCGGAAATTTCATCTTCAGGTGACGCGCGCCGGACATGACCGCGCCGGACGTGACAACGATGACCTCGAACCGTCCGTCCGAGTCCAGATCGCATATATCGTTGGTTAACCGCCGAACAGTAGCAGAGCTTATCTCCTCATTATTTGCGGAGCAAAGCACACCGCTGCCTATCTTGATCACTACACGCTTGACCGACTCCAGCGATGCAAGCCTTTTCCTGTTCTTCATAAGGAATTAAATTAACAGCTACCAGGTATGTAGGCAACAGTGAGGAGTATGTGAAGAAAAGAGCTTAATCCACCTGACAGATAAGCGTGACCTCGTTTCCCGCTTCGTTAAACGAAACGTCAGAAACCCCGGACCGCATCAGAATCAGTCCGTTCCCGTGGCATGCGATCTCACCCTGCTTGTTGGAGCCTCTCTCATATTTTTTATGGTCGAACCCCTTGCCTTCGTCTTGTATCGTCAGTTCGAGCATGTCGTCTTTACGGGTAAACCTGATAAAAACTTTCTTTGACGCGAAAGCCGGGTCCGCGAGACGCTCTTTCAGCAGTCTTTGATACTCGTCTTCGGAATCGCCCAAAAGGAACTCCGGTTTCATACCGGAGGAAAGCTCCAGATTACCGTGCTCCAGCGCGTTGCGAAGCGCCTCGCGTATGGATAAAGCCAGTTTGAGCCGTTTTACCTTCGACCTCGTGTCGCAGCACCCCGCCATTTTCCCGACCAGGTAACATGTCAGTGGATAAAAAATGCCCTGATCCATTAATTCGGCGGTTTTGAAAGACCACTCACCGTCGTGCACGGTCATATGTTTAAGCGCGATCTCACGCCCCTTGCGTTCCATATCCATGCTTCTCGCCTGTTCGACCCACTTGAGTATCGTGTCGTTATCGAACGGCTTGCGTATGAATGCCAGAACGCCGTCATTCATGGCCTGGACAGCCGGCTCGTATTCCTGAAAGGCTGTGATAAAGATTACAGGCACGTCCGGTTTTGCCTTCTTGAGTCTTTTAAAGAACTCCAGACCCTTCATCTTCGGCATTTCGATATCGCTTATAACCAGTTCGTGGTCGCGCTTCGCCGCAATATCGAGCGCCTGCTGGCCGTTTGAAGCTGTGTCTATGTCACAGTTTTCCGCCCGCAATAGGGCGCACATAACCGTAACTATTCTGGGGTCGTCATCTACTACAAGTACCCTCATAACGCCATCCCCCGTTTTTGCCGGTCAATATCAAAAGCTTTGAAAAAGCATATCCAAAAATGCTAACAAAAAAATTTTCTGCCCATAATACAATAAAACGAGGGTAAAATGAAATCTTTTTCAGGATAGGAGTAAATGACCGCAAAAACACAATATAACAGTTTATCTGCTCGGCTTATCGTCTCGATACTGCTTATTATTTTTGTTCCGTCTTTCATAGGTCTCGCAATTTTGGGCATGAAGACAAGGGATGATTTCAGGCGGCAGACCATAACTCACTTAAGGGACGGGCTTGAAATAAAGTCAGTCACCGCCACCGACAAGCTGCACCTCACTATAACGAGCCTTAGGCTCGCTACAAAACGAGTAAAAATGGAACTGGATGCGTCGGAAGGGTTGGCTCTGCGTCTTTCGCTCGGCGAGGCGCCAAAAGAGTGGTATGACGATAAGCTTTACCGCAAACTTTACACACTACTCAAAAACGAAATTTCAAAACACAGCGGGATAACCGAAGCGAAAATAATAAACTCGTCCGGAAACGAGCTTATACGGCTGGTCCTGACGCCTTCCGGCATAGAAGAAAAGGCGCCGGGCGAACTGGAGAACAAGGCCCACCGAAAATATTTTAAAAATATGATGTCGCTTCCGGGAGGAAGGATAAAAATTAATCCCGTCTCCCTCCAAAGAGAGCATAAACAGATAGTCCGGCCGTATATGCCGGTACTGCGGATTGGCGGCAAGATCACACTTACGGTGCCGTTGCGCCGTAGTCTGACGCCGAAGGCTTCAGCCACAGGTGCGAGCGGCACTATGGCCGCGCAGGCGGATGAGATCAATTTCGGCATCGTAATATTCAACATAAAGTCTGAATACATTTTCGGCATGCGCACATCGCGGAAGGGTTCGGGTTTCATGGTGACCGACGAAAAAGGCTACTACCTTGTCCACCCGGAAGAAAACGCGCTCTGGGGAGACGAACTGGGGACTTCGGCCAACCTTTTTAAAGATGAGCCGGAAATCCGGGAAAATAGTTCCTTGAAGAATGCAATCCTTAACCGGGATAAGGGAATTCAATACAATCAAATTCACGACGACTATAATGTATGGCGAAAAATCCGCTATGACGAATTGAACCCTTCACGCTACTGGTTACTGTTCCAGAAAGGGCGGAAAGACTCTATCGAAGCGCAGTGGGAACAGGTCGTAAAAAACGGCTTCGCGTGGTTCGCGCTCATTATCCTTTTAGGATTCGTAGTGCTGGCGCTCGTTGTCACCAAAGCATTAAGGCCGCTTACCGAAGTCGCAGATGCGATGAAACGATTGGAGGACGGCGACCTAAGCGCGCGGGCCGTCGCAAAGTCCCGGACCGAGATAGGAAAAATCACCCACGCTTTCAATTCCATGGCGGATTGGCTGGAAAAATACCGTTCGGAACTTCAAAAATCCCTGGCAATTTCCTGTGCGATGTCCGATACGGCGCCAAACGCGCACATCGTTATAAAACAGGACGGGAAGATACTTTCGGCTAACAGGGCCGCGGAAAGAATTTTCGACTACAGCGTTGATGAACTGAGCGGGAAAGACATTAAAATCCTCATGCCAAAACCCTATAACGAAAAGGAAGAGGATTACGTTTGGGACGACCTGGGAATGGGTATCGATAGGATTGTCGGTTTTGGAATGAAGGAGCTAAACGCCATGCGGAACGGCGGAGAGGTTTTCAGGGTATCCGTCTATCTGGGCAAGGCTAAAATCGCCAATGAGGCGGTCTTATTAGCAGTTATTAGCGACATCAGCGAGCGCAAACGGACGGTTGCGGCGCTTTTGGAAAACGAGCAAAAATACCGAAACCTGTTCACAAATGCAAACGACGCCATTTACCTGATAGATCCGGTAACGGCGAAGATTATCGACTGTAACCGGAAAGCCGCTGAGATAACCGGATATGACATGGATAAATTGAAAACAATGACAGTCCTTGACCTGCTTCCGGAAGAAAACCGCAACCTTATACCGCGATTATTTCAAGAAGTAATGGATAAAGGAGCGGTCACCGACATTTCGGACCTGCACCATAAAAAAAAGGACGGGTCCCTCGTTCCGATCGAAATAAACGCTTCAATAATTGAGATCGGGGGCAA
>JBHHVT010000082.1:0-9591 GCA_046754425.1 Nitrospinota bacterium
ACCTAAAAGGGAAGTTTAAGCCGTTTTTTTAGTTCTTCCTTCAGTTTGTCTTCCTGCTTTTTCTTTTCTTTTTCGAGTTCTTTTTTCAGTCGTTCTTCCTGTTTCTTGCGCTCCGCGTCGATGCGTTTTTTAACTTCGTCCTCTATTTTTTTCTGCGCCGTTTTGATTGCGCTGTCGATATCCCTAATCTCCTTTGCATCATCGCCGAGAATGCCCTCAAGTCCGGGAAGCTGCTCGGCTATCCGCTTATTGAGTTCATCGCGGATTCTTTTTTCCATTTCGCCGCGCGCTCGTGAAACGGCGCGGTCGAGCGCTTTTTTAAATATCGTATCGATGTTGGAACTTATCGTGATGCGCAGAGAGTCTATCTTCCCCTCCGCCTTGCCGGATACAGTTATTTTTTTTACATCGGAAAGCGTGCCGCTCAAAATCCTTTTAACGGACGGATCCGTACCGGCAAGCGCCTTTTCCCTAATTGAAAGCGTAACACCGTTTAGCGCGATGTTAAAAACAGATTTGACAACCCCACCCTCCACCTTGAAATCGGAGTTCACGTTCATCGCGCCGCCGGAAAGCGCAACGGGAGATCCGGAGCCGAGCGCGGAGGAAGCGGGCTTTGTTGAAAGTTTTTTGGCGGACGTTTTCAATTCAAACCTCGATACCGCGCCTGTGAGATCGACGACGCCTGTAACCGCGAACTGAGCGCCGGGAAACGATTCCGACCCCGCCTCGAATCTGAAATCAACCGGCCTGCCGACCATCTTCGGGTTCGACGTCACATCTTTAACAGTACCTGCCAGCCAGTTTCCCTTGCGCGCCGCCTTATCAACATTCAGCAGAGCCTTTATAATATGGAAGCGCGGCTTCGGGTCCTTTACCGGAAAGGCGACCGTCACACCCTTTAGCCGGTCTTTTTTCTCTTCACCCTTTTTGCTTCCCAACAGCTTTTCCCTGTAGCGAGTAAAAAGGCGGTAGCCTTTTACAACTGTTTCGCGGAAAGCGTCGCTGAAAATCTCCCTGCTTATCCCGCCGCCGCCCGTTCCACCGATGCCGATAAGAGACGCTATATCCTTTAAATCCTCATCGCGCAGTTTCCTGATAAGTTTTACAGTCTCCTCCACGCGCTTTACGTCACCCTCCAGCTCCTTGCGGACCGCATCGACCGTCTTTAAAAAATTTGCTATCTTTATCGGGTCGCGCGATTTTTGCACAGCCTCGTACTCTTTACTAATACCGTCTATCCGCGTTTTCCACTTCTCGTCACGCCCTTCAACAAATTTTTTCGCCTCTTCAAGTTTTTTAAGCGACTCCATTTTCTCCGGGTTTACGATCGATTCGACGGAGAATTCCTTTTGCAAATCAACCTTCGGCAGATATTTTGACCAGTCGATGTCAAAACCTTTTCCTTTGGGCGCCGGCGGGGCGGCTTTTTTCACCGGTTTGGATTCCTTTTTGATTCCGCCGTAACTTTTGCGTTTCATCCCCCATCGCGGCGTGTCCATCGCGACGTTTTCTATTATCAATCGTCCGAGCAAGAACTGGGGCAGCGAAAAATCAAACTTCGCCGATTTCATCTCAAACAGGTTTTTCCACGGGTCATCGGGATCGGCAACCTGCAAGTCAGTGATTGTTACGGACTGCTCCGACAGGCTGATGTTAAGCGAACCGAGCGTCACCTTCGCGCCGACGGCGGAACTGCCCTCGGACTCTATCTTCCCTTTCACGAAGGAGTCCATATAAAATATTGCGATAATTACCGCCGCCGCCGACAGGGCAAGTACCGCGGCAAGAGCTTTCCAGCGCATCCCCTACTCCGTGAAATCGCGCACGCGCGCGTACAGTCTGTACACGTTCGAGCCCTTAACGGCCTTGACAAGCCACAGTTTTTCTATCCTCACTTTTAAATTTCCCCGATAGCCGATAACAAGCCATCTGACAAAAATGAAAAGCGGGAAATAAAGAAACATGGAGATGACGAAACTGCCGAGTGTTATGGAGTTGTTAAAACCGGTCCATGTCATAAGCGGTACGTTGTAAAGATAAGTCCAGAAGTCAAAAAGCGCGTTAAGTTTTAAAAGTTTCAGCCCCGCCACGTGGGATATCGGGTCAAGCAGGTAGGCCAGTATGCTGAATAACAGCCACGAAAGCGTAAACGAGCCCCAGTTCACGCGCACTATCAGCACAAGGAATAAAACTATCAGGTTGTGCACGTTAAAAAGCGGCGTAAACCCCATCACCATCCCCATACAGGCGCCGCCCGCCACCTGTGCGGGCGTGGCGTCCGAATGAAGGATTTTTACAACCTTGTTAAGCGTACCGATAATCGGAACCATAAAAGAACTACCCGCAAAAAGAGTTGAGCTTTAGTTTTCCAAGACATTATCAGAGAAATGCTTACCCATCGCAAGTTCCGTGTCGGCACTGACAATTTGCCGGCGCCAGCGCGAACAACCACTTGACAACTACCCGTAAAGGTAATTTCTCGGCTATGCCGTAACTGCCTCCACCGCAGGGTGGTTTGACTTTTGTTGAAATATGGCTACCATATACTCTTTGTAAATTTTGGAGGAACATTTTGGCAAACAAGCATAAATCGCCCATCAAGCGGGCAAAGCAGGACGCAAAGCGTCAAACACGCAACCACGCATACAAGAGCGGCATAGCCACCGCCACGAAGAACCTGCGGGAGGCCGCGGCGACGGGCGACAAGGAAAAGACGGCTGCGGAACTCAAAAAAACACAGTCGTTAGTCGACGCGGCGGCAACGAAGGGCATATTGCATCGCAATACGGTCGCGCGCAAGGTATCACGGCTCACCCGCATAGCCACCGCCAAGTAACTGCCCCCGCTTGCAGGCACCAGCGTAATGCCTGCCCATGCAATGGACTACCGTAATTGCCTATCCCTTACAACCGCACTCTTTCCGCATCGGACATTCAGACGCTGTATAATATAGCCCAGTTTGGTTAAGAATTACGAATCAGGGGTTACGAGTTGGCACTTCGATTTGATATGAAAAAGACTAGTAACGTTAAAAAGAAAACCAGGATGCTGAAGGAATATGATTTCAGCGGCGGCAGACGTGGAAAATACACCGCCCGATATGCAAAAGGCAGTAATATAGTGATGTTGGAAAATGACGTTCTGGACGTCTTTCCTAACGGTGAGGCCGCGAAGCGGGCGTTGAAAGCGCTAGCTAAAATTATCCGTTCCCAATTGAAACCAAAAGTGAAGTAACTTTCTCCCGTTAGTTAAGCCTGCTCTGGCTCCAATTCAAGACGAAAAACGTAGTGGGAGTCACGCGCCTTCGCGTGACCCCGGAATGTGCCGTCACGCGGCCCTCTGTGAGGGCGGACAATTGTGGGCGGTCACAGACCGCCGCATGACTGGCACGAAAAAACATCGTGAGCGACTTTTTGGTTTGAAACTTGGGGGAAGTCTTAAGTAAGCAGATATACTCCGAACTGTTTTGAAAGTTTTTACTATTTTTGTTATGATTCCTAACTGAGGAAGAGTAAAGTGGGGTCATTTTGGTAAAGTCAGAAAACGATCAGATGTTGAGCCTTATAAAAAGTAAACATAATGAGCGGTAGAGCATGGAAAAGTTCATTAAGCTGATAAAAATTCTTTTTATTACTATCCTAGTCGCTATCGTCTTAATAGTAGCTGGTTATATAACATACAGCAGTTATCATAAGCGGCTAGTAGCAAAGGCAATTCAAAGTGAACAGTTAATAATTGACAGAACCAATTACGATTGGAAATCGCAAGGAGATATATCCGAGTTAGAACTTACTCTCTGGATTATTAATAAAAGTAGCAATGATGTATCTGCTACGTTGGTTTTTGAAGTAACAATTGATTACACGAAAATAGATACCGAATGGTTTGATGATTTTATAAAAAAATTTGGAAAAAAAGAACTACTAAAAACGTATTCTGATTGGGAATTAGATAGCATAGGGCCGCGTGGTAAAGCCCTATTGAACTATCTTAAGAAACCGTCAAAACCTTTCCCCCATGCTCCTTATATAGATGTAGACTGGGGAAAAGATAATAAAGTAACTGAAAGAATATTTAAATTCAAAAAGCATGTGGCCATAAATTCAGGTGGGATTAAATATATTGAACATACTCAAAGCCTACCAGATAGAAATGGTTATAAAGTAATGGCAAAAGTAGTGGGGATAGCCAAATAGGGAGGTAAAAGGGGACGCTACCCTTTTTATACCTTTTTACAAGAAATGCTGCGGCGCGTTGGGAGAATGAATTAGACTAAATTGTCTAGATTAATAGCGTAAGGATAACGTACAGTGCGAAAACTAACAGTACCAGCCTATTTAGTCGAACCTGAAAAAGTCTGTTTTTAGCAGACAAAAGCTGGGAAAAGGGGACGCACCCTTTAAAGTTAACTATATAAACAATCGTTCCGCGATCATCTCCAGCAACTCGTCGATCCCGTGTCCCGTTTTTGCCGAGACGCCAAGCGCCTCGTGGCGGCGGCAGACAGCCTTTACCGTTTCCGGGTCGGCGAGTTCTATCTTGTTAAAAACGGTCAGACGCTCGACATCCTGAAGGCCGACATCCCTCAGCACTGTTTCTGATACGGCAAGATGCTCTTCGAACTCATCGTCCGAAATATCGGCAAGCAATATTATAAGGTCGGATTCCGCAAGCTCCTCAAGCGTGGCGCGGAACACACCCATAAGCGACGGCGGCATGTCGCGGATAAGGCCCACCGTATCGCTTATCACGGCATCCCCTCCCGGAAGCCTGAGCCTTCTCGCCGACGGGTCGAGCGTTGAAAAAAGTATGTCCTCCACCAGCTCGTCGCTCCCTGTCAGCCGGTTCAGCAGAGTGGACTTGCCGGCATTCGTGTAGCCGACCAGCGATATCGTCTTAACCTCCCGCCGTATTCTGAGTTTTCTTTTTTGCGCCCGTTTTGTCTTCAACTCCTCCAGCTCCTTTTCAAGCCTTGCTATCTGTCCCTGCAGATGACGGCGCTGTGTTTCCGCCGTCGTTTCACCCGGACCGCGCAGGCCGATACCGCCGCGTATCCTGGAAAGGGCGGATTCCTTCGCGCCGAGCCTCGGCAGAAGGTATTTCATCTGCGCCAGCTTCACGCGCAGCTTACCGTCGCGGCTGGAGGCATGCCTGTCGAATATGCCGAGAATAAGCTGTGTCCTGTCCATCACCTCCACGTCCGTAAAGTCGGTGACGGACTTAAGCTGGCCGGCCGTAAGCTCGGTATCGAATATCACCATGTCGATAGCGCGCGCCAACACCCTTATCATGAACTCCCGCATTTTTCCCTTTCCCAGCAGGTAGCGGGGATCGGGTTTGCGCCTCTGAATTACACTGTCGGCCACCTCTATCCCGGCCGTGCGCGCAAGGCTCGCAAGCTCGGTCAGCGATGCGTCCACTACCGCTGAGGGCTGATCGGAAACATGGATAAGCATTGCCGTCGGTTTTCCGCCCACCGAGATGGAATCGGACAGGGCGTCCAGTTCGGATTCGATGCCGGGGACAAGGTTATCGAAATAGCCCTGCATTTCGGCAAGCGGCAGAGGGCCGTGAAGAGTATATGGTTCGTCGAGGCCGGGCGCGATATGGCCGAGGCTGACCTTTCCCGGCAAGCCGTCCGTCGACACATCCACCGAGGCCATCAGGTCTAGCCTGAGCAGCAGAAGGTCGTTAATATCGTCCTGGGTAAGAGGTTCGTGTTTCAAGTGCGTATGAACGCACCTGACGCCGGTAAGCCGCCTTCCACGCGGCCTGCCGTCTACCATGCGGCGGCTGATGTCAGGTATGACGATCTGGGAGTCGCTTCCCACTATCACATGGGAAATTCTTCCACGGCGGTCTATAAGCAGGCCTATCTGGCGGCCGAGTTCGCGGGAGAGCTTCGTAACGTATAAAAGAAGGTCGTCCGTTATCAGTCTGCCGGTCGGAATTTTTCGCCGGTAGATGCGTTCCAGGCTCTTTACTGCGGCGTGGCCGAGTCCCTGCGTATTACCGTGTACGGTATGTGCGATTAGAAACCTTCCAGAAAAAGTCCGACAATATTATCCGCGAGGATTCCGGAGACCGTATCGATGGCCGCCAGCCTCGCGCTTTCCGCCCCGGCTATGGAGCCGCCAAGCGAGTAGGAGCTCTCCGCTTTTACGTTCCTCACCATGTTAAGGGAGCTTTTGCTCCTCCCTTTAAGCGTTACTGTTACCGAAAGTTTCAGACGGTAGGAAGTTGCGTAGTTGAACTGGTCGAACGAGAGCGCTTCCAACTCGTATTTGTTTACCGAGCCGGTAAGAAGCGCGTCCGCCCGCGCTTTGGGCACTACGCGCAGCCTGCCGTCATCGACAAATTTTTGGGTAACCGCCCTTGTTATCGCCGCTTCAATGTCAGGCTCGAAGGATTCGTTTTCAAAAACGGTAATGCCTATCGTCTTGATGGATTCCGGCAGACCTGTAGTCTGCCCCGCAAGGCGGTAGCCGCACGACGAGAATATTAATGCGGCCGGTAAAAAAGTCAGAAGAGCAGCTTTTCCGTGGACGCCGAAATTTATGAGATCGACCCTCCACAGCTTGAACCGCTGCCTGCGGTACATCCGTAGCAATGGATGCCCGTCATAATCTGCCGTCCGGACAGCTTTCCGAGGTCCCAGTCCGACACATGCGACGGAGCGCCGTGATTGACGGTTATATCAAGCATCTGATTGAAGTCGCAGTCGTACATGGAGCCGTCCCAGCCGACCGAGAGCAGGCTGCGGCACATAACATTTGCGGCGGCGTCCGGGTTGAAGGAATTTACAAGCCTGTTGACGTAAGGGAGATAGTTCTTCGTTCTCTCCAGGTACTCCTGAAAACGGGCGATAGGCATGTTTATCATTGTAAGGAGATTATTGAAAACGAGGGAATGTCTTTTTTCGAGTTCCCTTTTGAAATCGTTTTCCAGTTCGGGCTGAGGCGGCGGCAAAAACGCGCCGGCCGGATTGTAAACGAGGTTTAATATAAGCCCGCTGCCCTCCACGCCGAAGCCCGCTTCGTTCAGCATGCGGATTGCTTCGATGGATTTATCGAACACGCCCGCGCCGCGCACGGCGTCCGTCTCGCGCTTTTTGTAGTACGGAAGCGACGCCATTACGACTACGGACTGTTCACGGAAAAACTCGGCCATGTCCGTGCAGCCTTCTTCAAGGAGAACGGTAAGGTTGCATCGCGTCATCACTGTTTTGCCAAGCGACCTGCATCTTTTTACAAGTTCGCGATACCGCGGGTGCAGCTCCGGCGCGCCGCCGGTGATATCGACCGCCGATATGCCGCTCTTTTGCAGGATGTCGAGGCAGCGTTCAAGCGTTTCGTCGTCCATCAATTCAGTCCTTGTCGGCCCTGCCGCCACATGGCAGTGCTTGCAGGCCTGATTGCATTTTTTACCGAGGTTAAGCTGCAATATACCGACGCTGCATGCCGTCAGCGGAAACAGACCGCTTGATTTCAGTTTTTCATCGAATGGTGTAAATATTTCGTGTTGTTTTTCCATAACCTGCCTTTTTTAAAACGAGATTTTCTCCGCCGCGTTTCGCATCTGCACACCATGCACAAGTGATGCGCCGCCGCGTATGGCCGCAGCAACGTGAACGGCCTCCGTCATCTGTTCCTTGTTGGAACCCTTTTCAAGGCACGCCTGCGTATAGGCGTCTATGCAGTACGGGCACTGGACGGCGTGGGAAACCGCAAGCGCGATCAGCGCCTTTTCACGCTGCGTCAGAGCGCCCTCTTCGAATACCTTTCCATACCACCGCGAAAAGAGCTTCCAAAGCTCCGGCGAGTCTTCACCGATATCGCCGAACTTGTCGAGATCGGCCGGATCGTAATAGGTATCCATCTAACACTCCTAGAAAAAAGTATTTAACACAACCAGCTGCCTCTGGATAAATAACATAACGCGCATCCGTGAATGAAAGACGGGCATGCGTATCCAGTCCTGCCTTGGGCGGCGCCGGAAAGAAGCAACTATTTATTTCCAAAATTATCAACAATGTTTCCGGCTGTCAATCCGTTACGCATTTTGAAACAATGTTTAATTTTTCAACCTTTTTATAACCGTATTTGAGGTTAGCTCCCGCAAAGCGTCCGATGCTATCCAGTTCGCGCTTTTGGAATCCATCTTCGCTATCGCCTTTGCCGCTTTCACCGCCTCCATGTTGAGCCGCCTGTTTCTTTTGCCTATCTGCCTCAAGGCCCAGTTGACCGCCTTTTTAACGTAATTCCTGCCGTCCGCCGCCTCTCTCCTTATTAGTGGTAAAAACCGCAAAAACCTTTCATCTTCCGCCTCCTTGTCGCCCACAGCGAGAGTTGCCATCAGCGTAAAACCGGCTCTTTTTGCGAACTCCTGCTTTGCCCTGCTCCACAGAACGCATTTTTTATACGCAAAGCGCGTCTTTCTGAAAAGGTTGTTGCAGCACTGGTCGCATACGTCCCACGAATCGAACTGCCTCGCCCAGCGTTCGGCCTGCGCTTCCGTCACTTTATCCGGTTCGTCCACCATGCTTGCGAGTATCCTTGCCTCGTGAATGCCTGATTTCCACAATTGCGCGGCAAGCGCATGGTCCTTGCCCGCCTCTTTTGAAATCTTCCTTAAGTTCGGAATGGAGATGCCGTAGGCGGTCGCCGGGTTGATTCCGTACTTCGCCATCCCCGCCACATTTCTCTGGTTTTTAAGCGACCTGAGCCTGGCTAAAACTTCATCAACCTGCATTAGCGTTTATAATAAACGCCGGTTTTTTCAGTGACAAGCAGACGCATTTACTTTATTTTGTTCGGATGCAAGGCATAAGGGAAATTTCATCCATACAGCTTATTGCGGTAATGATAGTGCCGCTGGTTTTCGCCATAGTCCTTCATGAGGTGGCGCACGGCTGGATGGCGCGCCTGAAAGGCGACGACACCGCATACAGGATGGGCAGGCTGACTCTCAACCCGCTTGCTCACGTGGACCCGTTTGGGACCGTGCTGCTGCCGATACTCTTCTTCATCTCCACCGGGATACTGTTCGCTATTGCGAAACCGGTTCCGGTTAATTTCATGAATCTGAATCGCCCAAAGGAAGACATGGTGTGGGTCGCCGCCGCGGGCCCCGGCATGAATATGGCGCTTGCGCTTTTATCGGCGTTCATTTTGCAGATGCTGAAACTGTTTTCCGACAACGTCGATGTTTACCTTTCGTTCGTTCCGCAGGGACTCATGCCGACGAATGCCTCGGTGATTCTCTTCCCGATTGTCGGGATGCTCTGGTTTTCCGTAGTTCTGAACGTAGTGCTGGGAATTATCAACCTCATACCGATTCCTCCCGCGGACGGTGGGCGCATCGCCGTAGGCCTCTTGCCGAGAAAACAGGCCGCCGCTTACGCCCGCATCGAGCCGGCAGGCATCTTCCTGATTATCTTTATAGTGATGTTCAACCCGATGGGGGTTACCAACCGTATAATCTGGCCGCTAATAATGTGGATCGTGGGACTTCTGATTTACTGATAATGGCTAAAAAAAGAGTTTTAAGCGGAATGCAGTCCTCCGGCAGACTGCACCTGGGTAACCT
>JBHHVT010000083.1:0-9556 GCA_046754425.1 Nitrospinota bacterium
TAATGCTTAAAACCGCCGCCGATTACCTGACATCCGGTACCGGCATCGAGAAAGTTATCTTTTGCCTTTACGGCGAAGAGACAAAAAAGATATTTACCGATACGCTGAAATCGATGTAGGAGGCGGACGTTAAAGAGTCGATGGCAAATTCCGGCGAACGTCGAAGGGAAATCGCGCTCGTCGCTTTCATCGTGCTGGCCGCGTTTTTATTTCGGTACTGGCACATCACTTCCACCGGCTGGGTTACTGACGAAAAAACCTTTTACCTCGGAATGCTTCATAAAAACCATTCTCCGCTTCACTTCTCGGACGCGGATACATACGACAAACTGGCGCAAGGTTTTATAAAGAACGGGTCGCTTGATCTGCCGTTCAACCCTCCGCTTACATCGTTTCTCCTTATTGCCATTTACAAGATGTTCGGCAAAAACTTTTTTGCCGCGAAGCTCTTCTATGCCATGCTCGGCTCCGTTTCGCTTGTGTTTGTATACGTTACCGCGCGCCTTCTTTTCGGCAGGATAGCTGCCGCCGCCGCCTCGATACTATGCGCCGCATCGTTTACCCTTATTTTTATAATCGGCGGCCTTAACATCGAGAACGTCTATCTTTTTACTCTGTCTCTTTCCGTCTGCCTGTTCGCGCTTCTTTACACCCAAACCGGTATGGCTGGCAGGCGGCCTTATCTCTTTTCGTTTTTGTTCGGCCTCTCGGCCGGGTGCGCGGCGCTCAGCCGTTCGGAATTTTTGCTCATTTTAGCGGCGATGTTTTTATTCGGTTTTTTTAAAAACGGATGGAGCGCAAAAGACAAAGCGGTTATCACCGTAACTGTATCGCTCGGGATTGCCGTCATTATAACTCCGTGGAGTGCGCGCAATTACGTTTACATGAAAGACTTTAACGAAAGGCACCCGACGGCAAACCTGCCGCTGTTCGTGCCGCTGTCGCTGAACGGGCCGTTTAATTTTGTGGAAGGGCACAACCCGACGGCGAACGGAACCTACGCGCCAGCTTTTGCCGGGAAGCTTGAGGATGGCTACCGCGTCGCCATGAATCCGAACGACGAGCGCCATCTCGCCTACCTGCGCGACGGATACGCAATCGGGTGGGATTATATAAAGAACAACCCGGTAAGAGAGATAGAGCTTTTGCCGGCAAAGTTGAATGTTTTCCTTAACGGTTTCGCAAACGGTTTTATGCTGGCAAACTTTCCGGCGGGGCTGTACGGCGGCTCTGAGAGTATGGCGGACAGTTTCGTGCCCGACTCTAAAGCGGCGTTATACGCGGGGATCATTCTGTTCGCCGCAGGATTTGCGGTGCTCATCGTGCGCGGCGGCTCTCCAATCCGTTTTCTACCGTCAATCGTTATCGGCGCGGCTTTATTGGTGACTGTCGCCTATTATGGACTTAGCAGGCTCGCTTATCCCGTGTTGCCGTACTACTACATGGTTATATCCGTCGGCGCTGTTTTTATCGCGGAACGTTTTTTCATAATGAAACGGCTGCCAAAATGGTTTGCGTCGTCAGTCGTTGCGCTTCTTATAATTGCCGGCTTTTGGCAGTCGCGGTCATTCTTTGTAATGCATAAAAAAGATATTGGTCCATACGGAAAATTCAAACTGACGCCAGGTTCCATTATCCGATGGTCAAACCGTTTTCAGTCTATTACCGCTGATAACTGGAAATTCAGTTCCTTTTGAAGGTTACCTTGTATTTTAGTTTCTTTTGCGCCGCAAGCCATTCGAGGGGCTTTCCATCCACTTCGGCATATGGATACATAAAGTAGTTAAGCGGACCGCCATTCTGGCGAGGGTTGAGATATATGTCCCTGCCTCCCCTGCCGAGCACGATTCTCCTCGAATCGACCGTGTTGAAGTAGTATTTTCTCACGCTATCCGCCTGCTCAAGGCTAATATTGTTCACGAGCATAAATTTTAAAACATCGGCCGGGTCGGTTTGAACCCACCCATAGCCGGGCTGATAGTATTCCGCCCAACAGTGGTGTCCTTTGGTCATATCCGATTCACCTTCTTTTTTACCGAGCCGCAAGCCAAAAACCTCTCTGGCCGGAACGCCGGCCGACCTCGCAAGAGCCACGTAAACAGAACTGAGGTCGGCGCATTTGCCGCCTCTTTTAGCCAGCGCCTGGTCGACGATTCCGGTTCCGCACCCTTTTACCGATGGGTCCCTTTTTGTGTTTTCAACCATCCAATCGTAAATCGCCTTGTGCTTTTCCGCGATGGTGCGTTTGCCTTTGGTCGCTTCAAGCGCAATTTTCCTGATCTCTCCATCGGTTGGTATAAACTTCGTTTCCTTGAGAAACGGATTAATGTATTTCGGGATAACCGGCTCAACAGCGGGAAAATTTCCGCTTTTTCTCTCAAATGACGACGCTTTAAAGGAAAAAGTTACGTATCTTTGTTCGCTTGACGGTTTTTTCCATTCCGCATAGAGGGCAAGGTTACCTGTGTCGCCGTCGGCAAGAACATTTTGACTGTCGAAATTCCCATCGATTTTAACATCTTCGATTTTCTGGTATTTGCCGGATACGGGGTATGGAATCCACACTCTGACGTTGTCGCTCTCCCTGGGCGCATCGACCGTCACTTTGAATATTATTTCCCCGCTGATTTGCGCCGGTTTCGCATTCGCAAAATTGGCGGCGGAAAACAGTAGAGCAAAAACCATGAAAGATGCTTTTGCCGACCCGCTGATAAAAGACGCCTGCCGCATTTAAGACCCCTCCTTTTTATAATGACAATAATGTTTTGGTTAATCGTGTAACATTCACGTTACTATGTAATTCATGCTTGCATTGAAAATAACATAAGCAGAACGTGTATTGCAAGTAAAAACAATAAGTTAGTTCAATTGATTAATGGATTAATTGAATGATTGAAGCTTGACGAAATTTCGTCCGCCAGTTATTCAATCAGGTGACTGGGTGGGAAACTCAGTTGGCTTTTATGCTATCTTTTATCGACTGGCAGGCCCGCCCGTTTCCATTCCGGGAAACCCTCTTCCAGTCTTCTTGCTTTAAAACCTTCTTTCCGGAGTTTTACAACGGCGTCATAAGACATTAGACAGTAAGCGCCACGGCAGTAAGCGACAATCTCCTTTCCGGAATCGATTTCTTTCACGAACTTTTCAAGGTCCTTTACTTTCACGTTTATGGCACCTGGAATATGCCCCGCCGCGTATTCATCCGGCGGGCGGACATCCAAAACAGTCACCAGCCCGTTTTTTGCCCGCTTGAGAAGCTCCTTGGCCGGGACAGGCTCCATATTGTCCTTGGACTTCAGGTAAAGGTTGATCAGCTGTTCCACTTCGGCAATGTTTTTCTCGGCGATCATTCTAAACAGGTTTAAAAGGTCAACCACAGACTCGTCAGAAAGTTTATATAGTACTTTCTGTCCGCTTTTACGGGAATTTACAAGTCCCGCGCTGCGAAGATTCTGGAGATGTTGTGATGTATTTGCCAATGATAAGCCGGCAACGTTTGCCAGCGCTTCTACAGACTTCTCACCCTGCGCAAGAAATTCCAGCAGCTCCAGGCGGTTCGAGTTGGATACCGCCTTTCCTACTCGCGCCAGCTGCTCAAAAAGTTGTTTTTTCGGAGAGCGCGTCGTCATCATAAAAACAGCTGATATGGCATACGAAAACCAATTATAATTTTAGTCAACAATTCGCAATCAACCTTTATCCTATTACTATAATTGGCAATAGACAACCTGTTGTTAATAGGCCGGGGCCGATAACTACTTTCAACGTACCTACGGCGATGATAAGACCATGCGGCCGCTCTACTTTTCTCACGAACCGTGGTGATATACCTTCATTCCTATCTGTTCATCCGGTGTGATGTTGGCCATCATCCCTTCTTCAGAGGGTTTGCGTGCAATTGAGCGAACATAATAGGAGACCGCAAGAATTTCATCCTCAGTCAGTAGTGTGGAAAACGATATCATGGGCGTGCCGTTAAGGCCGGTTGTTACGGTCAGGAAGATGTCTTCAACATTGACACCTCCTCGGGCGGCCGGGCTGTTTGAAGGTCGTATGTCAGACTTTTCCCGTTTAACCAGTCATGTAACTGCGGCATTCCGCCCGTAATTCCCTGTTCGCCGCCAAAATAAGTGAGAAACAGATAGGTGCCGGAAATTGACACCACAAATATTGTTATTAAAATTCCAACCACTCTTTTCATTTCGTGTTTGCCTCCCGGTTGCTATTACCCAGCCCTTTTTTGACAATCGTAGTCCGATTACAAATATATTGTTCCTGCTTACTGAAAATTTTAGAGATTAGTGTACGGGCCGATTGAATTTTCCAGCTCCTGAATGGTCTTTACAACAGTCACTCCCTCGAACTTTGCCAACTCTTCGATGTTTTTTAGGTCGATTGGGCGCGGATAGACTTTTATCGGTTTTGTCAGCCCCATCGAGTCCACGTTTTCTTCCACGTCGGTGGGAAGGACGATTATCGGCACGCGGCTTTTTCCGCACTGCGCGAAGAGCGTCGTTACCATTGAATCGCTTATGCCGCAGACGAACTTCGCCACTCCGTTAGACGTTGCCGGTGCGACTACAAGAAGATCGTACTCGCCCGTGGCGAACCCCCTGCAGGTGACGGTGGATGCGGTCGGGTCCGTTACCGTTTTCACACTCGGTTTCAGCTTGTACATGTCCATGATTTCCAGCCCTGCGGGGGTGGGGTACAGTTCCAGATTGTCGGCACGCTCAAGAAGTGCCACGCACTCCTTTAACAGGTGCCCTCCACCGGTAACGCACCAGGCAATTTTTCCCATCGTCTTTCTTTCTCCGGTAAAATCTCTTGTGTTACCATCACATTTTAAATCATAAAGGAGTTCCGGCATAGCCCTATGATAGATAGCCGCGCCGTAAACGCTTTAAACTCGATAAAACTGCGGCGTAAACCGTTGGAGACTGCCGTTGCGTTCGAAGAGCCGTTCAGGCAGTTCGCGAAAATATCGAGAGGCGCCGAAGGGGAGCTGTTCCTTGACGGCGCGGACGACCTGCACGGCAAGGGGAGGTATTCGGTAATCTGCACGGCGCCGCTTTTTATTGTCCGTGTTAATAACGATGAGGCTGTTTTTCGGTCGTCGGCAGGGGAGATTGCATTTACCGCATCGCCTCCAGAAGTGATTGAGTGGCTGGAGTCCTTTAACGCCGGAGCCGGTAGCTGCGGTGACGGCCAACAGTTCGACGGGGGGCTGGTTTTCCTCCTTTCATACGAACTTAATCGGTACTATGAAGATAGATTGTCTCTCAGGCAAAACGGTACGACCGGCGACGATCTCTGGTGCGGTTTCTACCCGAATGTGCGGTTATTTGATTCCGTTTCGCGCACGGCGCGGGACATATCGTACGGTGACGTTTCCACCAGCCAAGAGCGGCATTACGGAGCGCCTTCTGAGGATTTGCAATACGCTCTTTCAGGCTTCGAATGCGGCGAGTCGGAAAAAGATTACGTTAAAAAAATTGAAAAAGTAAAAAGTTATATTGAATCGGGCGATATTTACCAGGCAAACATATCCCGAAAACTGGTTTCGGATTTCCACGGCAGCAAGCTCGCTCTGTACGGCGATCTCCGAAAGGCCAACCCGGCGGCATTTGGGGCATTTGTAAATGGCGGCGATTTTCAGCTTTTATCGCTGTCGCCGGAACTCTTTTTTTCCGTGGGCGGCTCCGTCATCGAAACAAAGCCGATTAAGGGCACTGCCCCGCGCGGCGAAAACCCGGAAGAGGATGAACGGATCAAGGCGGAGCTTATCGATTCGGAAAAGGAGAGGGCCGAAAACATAATGATAGTGGACCTGATGAGAAACGATCTGTCAAAAATCTGCAAACCGTTCACTGTTACCGCGCCGAATCTGCTGAACTGTGAGTCGTTCCCAACGGTGCATCACCTTGTCAGCACGGTCCGGGGCGAACTTTCCAATGGCCACGCGAAGATCTCCCGCATACTGGCGGCCTGTTTCCCCGGCGGCTCGGTGACGGGCGCGCCGAAACTGCGCGCGATGGAAATTATCGCGGAGATGGAAAATTCGCCGCGCGGTTTTTACTGCGGTTCGTTGGCGGCATGCGGCCTTAACGGAACTATCACCGCGTCGCTTCTCATACGGACGCTTACCGTTACCGGTTCCGGGATGTCCGGATCGGCCGTTTACCGAACCGGCGGCGGCATAACGTCAGGCTCCGATCCCGTTAGCGAGTTCAAAGAGACCCGCCACAAGGCCGCGCTTCTCGACGCGGCTCTCCGCAAACCAGTTCTGGCGGATGTCCGCTAGCTACTGCATCGTTAACGGCGAACTGCGCCGAGCGGACGAACCCGCCGTATCGCCTTACGACAGGAGTTTTTCGCTGGGGGACGGCCTGTTTGAAACGCTGAAAGTGCTTAAAGGCAAACCGATTTGGCTCGACGAACATCTGGAGCGTATGCAAAATTCGGCTGATTTTGCGCGGATGGATTTTTTGCAGAAAAGCTCGTGCAGAGAACTTTGCGGACGGCTGATAGAGCAAAACCGGATTTCAAACGGGTTTTTACGGTTGACGCTTTCGCGCGGAATATCGCCTACAGGCCGCTTCCATGACATCCCCGAAAAAACCGAACTCGTAATTACCGGTGGAAATACGAAAACGGACGCAGGCGGGATAATCGCCGGGTTCGCGCCGTGGCCGGTGAACGAAAACGACCCTTCGTGTTTTCACAAAAGCAGTTCCCGCTTTTCACTTGTAATGGCTTCTTTGGAGGCGAAGAGGGAGGGTTACGGCGAACTGATTTTCGTTAACACCAAAGGCGAGCTGACGGAAGGAATCTTTTCAAACGTTTTCTGGGTAAGGGGCGGCGAACTGTTTACTCCCGCCGTCGATTGCGGCCTTCTTGCGGGTGTTACGCGGGCGAAAGTTCTGAATATCGCCGACTGGCTGGGAATCGGCGTGAACATCGGCCGGTTCGGGCGGGAGGAGATGGAAGGCGCCGACGAAATTTTTTTCACCAGCTCAATGATGGGCGTGCGGCGCTGTTTCGCTCTGGACGGTCTGGAAATCGCCCGCGGGAAAATTACCGGCGTTTTGGAAAAAGAGATCGCGCGGTTGATGGAGAGATAAAAAAAGCCGGCTCCCATTACGGGAGCCGGCCGAAAAAATAGCCGGGTTATCTGTTAGATGCCAACCTTGAGTATAGCCATCAGGTCGGAATTAACAGGCGTTCCCATAACAATTTTATCGTCGCCGTAGGTGGTGTAATCGACCGCCAGTACGACATTCTGCCTTATCTGGTGCCAGAATCCGAGTGTAGTTGCCGTTAGTTTTTTATCTCCCGACATTTTCCACTCTTTATTCATGAATGCCGCGCGCACGCCGGTGGTGTTGGTAACGCCCAGGTCGGCTTGCAGACCGAAGCCCTGTTGCTTTGTGCCCATGGCATTATAGATATTTTTCGCATCGGTGTCTGTTTCGAGAACGTAGTCGAAGTAGACGCCCAGGCTCATGCCGCTTATGTCGCCCTGAAGCTGACCGTTAAGGGCCGTGACGTTGGTTTTAAATTCGGTTTCCGTAGTGCCTGTACCTTTACATTCCACGCACTTTGTCGAACCGGACGTTCCGACAACGCCTATCATGGAGTCCCATTCGCCCAGTTTGGGGGTAAGGGCTATCCGGTAATAGGTGGAGAGCTCGAGGCCGGTATCCGTGCCGACGCTGACGGGACCCCATAACCCGGCGGCTACGAAGAAAAGGTCCGAACTGCCGAAAAATGTAATGCCGACCGCCGCGCCGGCATTACTTGTAATGATTGACTGCGCGCTCGACTGCATCATGTTTACGCCCGGCTGTATGTGCATCTCCGCGCCGGTGTTCCAACCTTCCATACCGTAGGCCGGGCCCATCGTTTCAGTGGAAAATGCTGCCACACCGCCCTGGACGCCGCCGAAGTCTCTGCTGTAAACCAGTTTGAAGCTCTCGACTCCCGTTCCGGCGAACTCGGTAAGCGTACCCATGTTTTCGCCGAGCCTGCCGCCTATAAAGAACGCGGCATCTTCCGGGATTAGCAGTTCGCCTCTTTCCCTGCCCTTTTTCTCGGGAGTGCTGGCGGTTTTCAGTTCCCTTTTATTGTACGTGAGTGCCGCGTAGAATGACGCGTTAAGGACCGGAGGCAGCGATATGCCGTCGTCCTCGATAAGTTCCTGCGCGCCTTGCGTAAAGCCGCCGATTTTGAAGTCGCGTCCAAAGGAGTTCAGTTTCGGAAAATACTGAAAGTGGCATCCGTTACACGGCACGCCCATCTGGCGCGCGAAGGCCGGTACCGCTTCAGCGTTATTGGTTGGAATTAACCATGAAAAAATGATGGTTATGAGAAAAATCGCTTTCGTGAAATTTTTAAATTTCACATACACCTCCCTGAATTTGATAAAGTTAAAAAAAGCACATTACCCTCACAAAAGAAGGAGGCGATCAATCCTTCTCAAGGGATAGTATACAATATCTCTTTAGAAAGACAAAACTTATTGATTGTAAAAACGTTACAACTAAATATGGCGGAAAGATGGAACTTTTTATATCGGCGATAGGGCTTGTGCTTATAATCGAGGGGCTGCCGTATTTCATGAGCCCGAACGCCATGAAGGGCATGGCCGGGTACCTGCGGACGGTAGAGAGCAAAAACCTGCGCATCGGCGGTTTTGTAATGATGGTAACGGGCTTGGCAATTTTGTATGTTTTCCACTCTTCTTGACGCTTTCTTTTTCGGGCCGCTGGTTTTTCTGACCGCCACAACGCTGATGGCGCGGTGGATTAATCCGGCTCGCAAGCGGGACAGGACGGCAAACGTCTCGGCGGGCGGGGTTCTCTTTTATTACTGCCGGGAGTACCTGCGGCTGCTGATTTACCAGCTTGTCTATGTGACGGTCGCACCCGCGGAGTACCTCTATATGAAATTTAACCTGAAAAAGGAACCCGGGCAAAAGGCCGACTCCGATAAACCGGCGGTTGTCCTTATTCACGGTTACATTTCCACGACCAGCCATTGGCTGTTCCAGATGTGGCGGCTTAAAAGGGCAGGGTACGAAGATGTCGCGCGGTTCGGCTACAATCCCTTTACCGGTTCGCTAAACGAGTGGAGCCGGTCGCTGACAAACATGCTGAAGGAGCGCTTTCCGTCGCATCCCGTCATACTGGCAGGGCACAGTTTTGGAGGCCTCATAGCAATCCGGGTGGTATCGATGATGCCTGAAGGATCTGTCGAAAAGGTAGTAACGATGGGCAGTCCCATAGAAGGCACACTGATGGCGGATTTCGCCGTTACACCAGCCGCCAGGAACCTGCGGCGCGGTACGGCGATGATAGAAGAGATAGGAAGGAAGACGGCCTCGCTAAAGACGGAGCTTATCTGTTGCTGGTCCAGGTGGGATAATATTATTGTTCCGCAAGAGAGCGCCGCACCGGAGGGCTCGAACCGCGTTGAGATTGAAGGAATCGGCCACAGCGGTTACTGCTTCGATCCGCGGGTTACCCGGCACATTACAGGGAAGACTAGCTTTTAG
>JBHHVT010000084.1:0-9544 GCA_046754425.1 Nitrospinota bacterium
TTACGACCTCAGTAGTGTCCGGGGAAAATTATAAGATTCAGCTCATTATGATGCCGTTGTCCGCCTCTTTTTTTACCCGGACAGCATAAACAACCCGTCAGAATGGCTCTAAAGGCCTATTTATTAACTCTTAACCCCATATTGTCTACTTTCAATCAGTGCTTTTGAGATATGAAATCCGGTTTCCCCGGACAGCAAGTCTTGATAAAAGCCAAGCTATTGATAAACATGATATTATTTTTCCAGATAGAGGGTTAACCTGAAAACTTCATATTTCCCCGGACAGTAGTGTTACGACCTATAATTTGAAAATTCAATTTCTTCATGAATAATCCGGGTTAGCTGTCGCAATTACTGAAAGCGACTTCATTGCTACCCGATAAGCGTTTTAATGCGCTATGCGTATATTATCCGCCCACATAGTGGGCCCGCTTTTTAAAAGCTCGTCAAACTCTTTTTCCGGCAAGGGTTTGCTGAACAGATAGCCCTGCATCTCATCGCAATTGTTCCTGCGCAGGAAGTCCAACTGGTTATAGGTCTCAACGCCCTCCGCGATTACCTTAAGGCCGAGGCTTTTGGCCATGGAAATTATAGCCAGCGCTATGGCGGCGTCGTCACCGTTTGACGTAATGTCGTTGACGAATGATTGGTCTATCTTTAAAGCATGGATAGGGAAACGCTTTAAATAGCCGAGGGAAGAATACCCAGTACCGAAATCGTCAATGGATATGAGTATACCCCTATCGCGCAAGGCATTCATTGTCTCGATAGCATTTCCCATATCCTGCATAACCATACTTTCGGTTATCTCCACCTCAAGTAGCGATGGATCAAGGTGCGTCTCCTTCAGCGCCGATTCCACAGTGCTAATCACGGTTTTTTGCTGAAACTGTTTTGCCGAAATGTTAACAGCAACCCTTAAATTCGGGCAGCCGTTTTTTTGCCATTTAAATGTCTGCATACAGGCCTTTCTCATAACCGTTTCCCCGATGGAAATGATAAGGCCGGTCTCTTCGGCCACCGGTATGAAATCACCGGGGGGAACGAGCGTCCCGTCAGGCTGTATCCACCTGACGAGGGCCTCCATGCCGACTATCTCACCGCTTTCAATATTAATCTTGGGCTGGTAATAGACGACGAACTCGTCATTACTTATCGCCCTTCGCAGGCTCTTTACCAGCCTTGCCCGTTTTTGCGCTTGTTCGTTCAGGGTTTCGGTGAAATAAGAGAGGTCGTTCTTTCCTCGTTCCTTCACGTGGGACATTGCCATATCGGCGTTTTTTAGAATTTCCACAGCACTATTTCCGTTCGATGGGTAGAGTGCGATACCTATGCTCACTGATATGTAAAGCTCCTCGTCGTTTTGAATAAACGGCTCGCTGAACGACTCTATTATTTTAAGAGCGATTATTCCCGCTTCCTGCTCAAGATCGATGTTATCCGTAATTATTGCAAACTCGTCTCCGCCTAGACGCGATATGGTATCGATCCCCCGCAAAGATTCCGAAAGGCGCACGGCAACCTGTTTGAGCAAAGCGTCTCCCGTTATGTGCCCCATGCTGTCGTTTATATTCTTGAAATTGTCAACATTTACATAAAGCACGGCAAAGATACGTCCGTTGCGCATGGTTCTTTGTATAGTCTGATCAAGGCGGTCAAGGAAAAGCAGTCTGTTGGGCAGTTCCGTCAGCGCATCGTGGTAAGCCCTGTATTCTGCTTCCTTTCTGGTTTTTATTATTTCTGTCATGTCGTAAATTACGGAGACATATTGGATTGTCTTCCCATCGGCGTCGTTTATTGCTGATATGATTTGCCGGGAAGGGAAGGCCTCTCCGTTTTTTCTGCGGTTCCATATATCCCCTGCCCATAGCCCGTTTGTGAGGAGGCTTGCCCACATGGTTTTGTAAAATTCCCTGTCATGTCTGTTTGACTTGAAGATGTTTGGTTTTTTGCCGACAACTTCTTCTGCGCGATAGCCGGTAATTTTGGTAACGGCTGGATTCGCGGACTGTATTACGGCCTTTGAGTCTGTAATGATGATACCTTCAAGTACATTCTCGATGACCGTTGACGCCATTTGCAGTTTTTCCTCGGCCTTCTTGCGTTCGGTGATGTCGTGGACGGCCCCGATCATCCTTATCGGTTTGCCGTTATCATCACGGTAGACTTCTCCCCGCTCATGAACGATTCGCTGCGTTCCGTCCGGCCTGACCACTCTACGCTCGATGCTGTAAGTAGTTCCCTGCTCAACTGCTTCGCTTACCGCCTTAATAACCGCTTCACGATCGCCGGGGTGGATCGAGGCAAGGAAAGCGTCGTAAGTGGCGCCGAACTCCTGTGGCTTCAGACCAAAAATCCTGTATATCTCGTCCGACCATGCAAGACCGCCGGTAACTATATCCCAGTCCCAGTTGCCGACATTGGCTATCGCCTGCGCCGCCAGAAGTCCTTCCTGTCTTTTTTGCATTTCATCTTTAACTTTTTTCTTTTCCATAACGTACCGTAGGGCGCGTTCCAGCACGTCCGGAGTAAGCATGTTTTTTAGCAGGTAGTCGCTTGCGCCGGCGCGATGCGCATCCAGCGCCGGATCCGCTCCGCCCTCTTCTGAAAACAAAATAAACTCGGCGTCACATCCCGCCTCCTTGATCGAGCGGATTACATCCGTCCCCGTTTCGCTTCCTGGCACATAGTCGATAAAGACCACTTCCGGCGGCTGTTTTTTGATTTTCAGTAGAGCTTCTTCGCCTGTTTGACATGTCGCGCATGTTGCTTTCCATTGCGGAAGTTTTTGCAGGTGCTGTTTCAGCAATGCGGAAGCATCCGGATTGTCGTCGACAATCAGAACTCTTAGAGTTTTTTTCATACTACCGGCGCCTTGTAATAAAGGTGTCCTGCTTAAACGGCCGCTACGGCTGAGATTAACAAATTACTGGTTTTTGAATTTAACTTTGCAACCTCACACTCAATAATACCGCGTGATGGTGAAGTAATGCAACCTCGCAAAAAAATTGTTGCACACTACGGTTTTAGGCGCGGTTGGGGCGCAGGCAAGTTAAGCGGAAAATTTTCGTATTTTTTTCGTTTAAGATGTTTCAAATCTTCTTAATAGGCAAAAATATCAGATAGTTATGATGAAACATTTGCCTTCATATAATTTTCGTGTTATTTTCGGTTATAGGGATAGAGAGGAGGCGGGAGTTGCACCGATTCATTATACATTTAAACGTCGCCGATTTCGCCGTTGCGGTCGAGCGCGTCGTCGATCCGCGCCTTGCACGCAGACCGGTGATCGTAGCGCCGCCGTCATCCGCGAGGTCCCTTGTGTACGACATGAGCGACGAGGCGTACCGCGAAGGCGTCCGCAAGGGGATGCCGCTTGCAAGCGCGAGGCGGATGCTTCGCTCCGCCCGTTTTTTACCGCCGAACCCGCATCTTTACGAACGCGCGATGCGCGCGGCAATAAAACTTGCGCTTCCGTACTCGCCGCTGGTGGAAGGGGGGGAGATGGACGGCCACCTGTTTATCGACGCCACTGGCATGGGCAGGCTTTTCGGCCCGCCGCGGGATATGGCGCACCGCATTCGCAGGGAGATGCGGTCAAGCCTTCGGCTCGATCCCGTCTGGTCGGTCGCTTCCAACAAGCTGGTGGCGAAGGTGGCCACTCGTCTCGTAAAACCGGCCGGTGAGTACACCGTGGAGCCGGGCGAAGAAGAGTCTTTTTTAAGGCCGCTTCCGATACGGATTTTGCCCGGAGTGGAGAGCGGCGATTTGGAAAGGCTGGGCGAACTCAACCTCCATCTTATCGGCGACCTCTGCCGCCTTTCCGTTGTCCAGCTCGAAATCCTGCTGGGCGAGCGCGCGCAAGCGCTTTACGAAAAGGCGCGCGGTATGGATCGCGCCGCTGTCCCGGCGGCGGGGAGCGGACGGCCTGTCGTGGAAAACGACCACTGCTTTGATAACGACACGAACGACGCGGCTCTGGTGGAAGCCGTCCTCTACCGCTGTGTGGATCGCGCCGGGTTCGAGCTTCGCTCCCGGCGGCTTGCCGCAAAAAGTGTCGGTGTGACCATCGACTACTCGGACGGAATAAGAGTTTCCAAAAACGTGTTTTCCAAAATCGCCGTTTCCGGCGACGCGCACCTTTTCAGGCTCGCCGAAACCGCATTGGAAAAAAGCTGGAGGCGCCGCGTCAGGCTTCGCCGGCTGCGGCTGACGTGCGGCCGGTTAACCCGCGCCGATGTACAGCTATCGCTGTTTAAGGATGAAAGCCGGAATTTTGAAGCCGCCACGGGTATGGACGCCGCGCTCGATTCCATACGGAGCAGGTTCGGCGCGTCTTCGGTATTCATGGGACGCGGCTTGAGCTTATCTACCGCAGAGAGCGCAGAGGACGCAAAGGAGAGAAATTGAATGGATAAAGGACTTCTTCTTCAACGTGGGAGCCGCTTTCCCAGAGCCGACCAGCAAACAACAGTGCATTTTTCCTTCTCTGCGTCCTTCGCGTCCTTTGCGGTGAAAATGGTGATGTTGTGATACCGCTTGTGGTGCGTTCTCACTTTTCGATGATGCGCGGCACGGCTCCCATCAGGGAGCTTGTCCGCGCCGCCAAAAAGATAGGATACGACAGGCTCGCCCTTACCGACACGGATAACCTCTATGGGCTCTGGCCGTTTATCAACGAATGCAAACGCGAAAAGGTAAGGCCGATTATCGGCGCGGAACTTACCGATTCCTTAAACGGCAGGTCGGCGGTCTGTCTCGTTGAAAACGCGCAGGGGTACAAAAACCTCTGCCGCCTCATCTCTGCTCGGCACTGTAATGAGTCGTTCGACTTGGAGAGCGAACTTATCTCAAAAGGCGGCTCGCTTATCGTGCTGACAAGCGACGCGCGCCTTCTGGCCGCATGGCACTATGCCGGGTTGTCCGTCTTCGCCGCCATGCCGCGAAACCCCGGTGGTTGTCCGGAGTTCGTCCGCAGGGTAGCGGCACGGCTTAAAGTTCCGCTTGTCGCCGTGCCGGGAAGTCTCTTTTTGCGCCCGGAAGATTACAAACTCCACAGGCTTTTGCGCGCGATAGATCTCAATACGTCGCTTTCCCGTCTGCCGGACTGTGAAACGGCTCCACGCGACGCATGGCTCGCGGAGCCGGCCGAATATGCGCATCGTTTCGCGCTCTACCCGCAGGCGATAGCGGCCACGCACGAGATAGTCAAGCGATGCGGGTTCAGCGGCCCGGACGGTTCCGTCGTCTTCCCGCCGTGGGAGGACGCTCGCGTCGTGGACGGGCGCGGCAGAAATGCATCCGCCGCGCTGCGCGAAGACGCGTATAAGGGGGCAAAAAAACGTTACGGCGATCCTCTGCCGGGAGCGGTTACGGAGCGCCTTGAACATGAGCTGAAAAGTATAGAGAGCAAAAGTTTTTCATCGTATTTTCTGGTGGTGCGGGACATCGTCGTAAAAAGCAAACTCATCTGCGGGCGCGGCTCCGGCGCGGCGTCGCTCGTCGCCTACTGTCTGGAGATTACGAACGTCTGCCCGATAAAACACAATCTCTACTTCGAGCGGTTTTTAAACCCCGGCAGGAAAGACCCGCCGGATATAGACGTAGACTTCGCCTGGGACGAACGCGACGAGGTGATAGACGCCGTGCTGGAAAAGTTCAGGGGACGCGCGGCGATGGTAAGCAACCACGTTACGTTCAAGCCGCGCATGGCGATACGGGAAACGGCGAAAGTCTTCGGTATTCCGGAAGGCGAGATAAACCGTGTAACGAAGCGTCTTCCGTGGTCGCTCTCCTCCTACCGCCCGGACGGCCTGCTGGCAAGCGTTAAAGGGAGACCGGAGATGCGGGGGGTGAGGTTTGACGATCCGTGGCCGGAGATATTCACTCTGGCGCAAAGGATAATAGGCGCGCCGCGCCACGTCTCCGTCCACTGCGGCGGCGTGGTGATAACGCCAAACCCGATTAACGAATACGCGCCTTTGGAGCGCGCGCCGAAAGGGGTGCCGATAATCCAGTGGGAAAAGGAGGGGACGGAGCAGTCCGGCCTCGTGAAGATAGACCTGCTGGGGAACCGAAGCCTCGGCGTGATACGCGATGCGGTCTCTAACGTGCGCGGCAACGGGCGGGAATTCGACGATTTCCACTGGGAGCCGGAGGAGGATCCGGCTACGCGGCAGTCGGTGGCGAAGGGAAAGACGATGGGTTGCTTCTATATAGAGAGTCCCGCGATGCGGCTTTTGCAGGAGAGGTCGCGGCGGGGAGACTTTGAGCATCTCGTCATACACAGCTCCATCATCCGGCCGGCGGCGAACGACTACATACGCGAATATCTGCGGCGTCTTCACGGCGGCGAGTGGGAGCCGCTTCATCCTCTGCTGAAAGAGGTGTTAAATGAAACGTACGGCATCATGGTTTATCAGGAGGACGTGTCGCGCGTGGCGGTGGCGCTGGCCGGTTTTTCTCACGAAGGCGCGGATATCCTGCGCAAGATACTTTCAAAAAAGGACCGCGAGCGTTCTCTTGCCGTACTGCGCGAAAGGTTTTTTAAAGGCGCGGCGCAAAACGGCGTAAACGAAGAAAATATCAGCGAGATATGGAACATGATAATGAGTTTCGACGGATATTCGTTTTGCAAGCCGCACTCCGCGAGTTACGCGAAGGTGTCGTTTCAGGCGGCGTACCTGAAGACGCACTACCCGGCGGAGTTCATGGCGGCGGTAATTTCGAACCGGGGCGGCTTTTACTCCGCGTTCGCTTACGTGTCCGAGGCGCGGCGGATGGACTGCGCGGTTTTAGTGCCGGACGTAAACGAAAGCGATATCCGCTGGCAAGGGCGCGGGCGGGAGATTCGCGTAGGGCTTATGTCTGTAAAGGGGTTGTCCGGCGAGACGATGGAGCGGATAGTGGGCGAACGCTCATCGGCGCGTTTTAAAAGTTTCGGCGATTTCCTTGATCGCGTGCGTCCGCACGTGGACGAAGCGAGGTCGCTCGTCCATGCAGGCGCGTGCGGTTCTATTGCCGGTGACAATTCCCGCGCCGAACTTTTATGGAAACTCCACTCACATAAACAGTCCACTACCGCAGATACCGCAGAGGGCGCAAAGGGAAGAAATTGCCCGATTAAAAGAGTCCCTCTTCCACGTGAAAATCACGCGTCTTCGCGTGACCGCCACTACATTAATTGTCTGCCCGCACAGCGGGCCTCGGCCTCTGCGTCCCTGGCGTCCTTTGCGGTGACACCACCCGTTCTGCCGCCGGACGACGAAACCACACTTCTCCGCCGCGAGTTTTCCGCGCTCGGTTTTCTCTGCGGTATCCATCCGATTACACTTTTCAAGGATGCCATCGAACGGCACGGCGTTGTTAAGGTAAAGGATTTGCGCCGATACGTCGGCAAGCGGGTGCGCGTGGCAGGGTGGCTCGTCACCGGCAAGGTTGTAAGCACAAAAAAAGGCGAGCCGATGGAGTTCCTGACCTTCGAGGACGAAACCGGCCTCGTGGAGACGACGTTTTTCCCGCGAACCTACGCGCGTTTTTGCCACATGCTCAACCGCGAGCAGCCGTATATATTGGAAGGACTGCTTGAGGAAGATTTCGGCGCCATCACATTAACTGTGGACAGCGTAAAACAGGTTGCGCCCGAAAAAGGCAATCCAGCCAAACGCAATAAATCAATCCACGGCTTTAAACGGCTGTCGGCCCAACTGCCCTGAGTCTGGATGATGTAATAGTGGTTTGAAATGGATATCATTAAATCATGTGCGGGCGGTTCGTGTTGATAGCGACGGTGGAGGAGCTGGTGGAGAAGTTCCGGATAGCCGAGTCGCAAAAGTTCGAGGGACGGTATAACATCACACCGGGACAGAACGTGGCGGCTGTTCGGCAGACGGACGGGGCGAGAAAGCTCGATAGTCTGCGCTGGGGGCTTGTGCCTTCCTGGTCGAAGGATTCAAAAATCGGTAGTCGGATGATCAACGCGCGCGCCGAGACGATAGGCGAGAAACCGTCCTTCCGCGCTCCGTTTAAAAAGAAGAGATGCATCGTACCGGCAAGCGGTTTTTACGAATGGGCTCACAACGGGAAAGATAAAAGGCCGCATTACATCAGGTTTCGCAACGGCGAACCGTTCGGGATAGCGGCGCTTTGGGACGAGTGGAAAGGTGAGGGCGGTGTTATCGAATCGTGCGTGCTGATTACAACATCGGCCAATACACTTATAAGCTCCCTCCACGACCGGATGCCGGTCATCCTGCCGCCCGAAAATTACGACGCGTGGCTCGACCCGGAATTTAACGGCAAGGAAATACTCAAAACGCTCCTTAGGCCGCATCCGGAAAGTGAGATGGAAGCGTTTGAGGTTTCAAAGGAGGTGAATAACCCGAAAAACGAAAACCCGGAACTGATAAAACCGCTCACCACGAAGGACACGGAGGAAATATAGAAAAGTGAGAGGGAAACGAAATCGGCGCTACTTGTTGGTGCGTTGTTTGTTGCCGAGTTCAACTTTTATATTGTGCAGCGCCAGGTCGTTGTCGAACTTTTTACGAAGTTCGTTAGCCCGCGATGTCGCCGCGTTGATCTCCTCAAGTTTGCGGTTCAGTTTTAACGCTTCGATATCGGTTCTCGCCAGCGGGAACGCACTCTTTACCGTCTCAAAACCGACGTCAAGCTTGTCGTAGTAAGCCGTCAGGCATTCATTGAATTTATCTATTTCTTCGTTTATCCGGTCAACATCCTCCTTGGCCGCCATAACATCAGGAAGTACGGGCGGTACGCACTCGTTCATCGGAACCTTATAGATAAGTCCCTTCCAAAGGCCGGCCGGCATCTCCTTCGCGGCTGCGGGGATCGTCGACACAAATATTAACGCAAGAGCGGCAAGCGTCGGCAGGCGGAGCAATAAACCGATGCGGGAACATGCGATGACCCGGCTGTCGTTATTACCTGACATACGGAACAATTTACATCAATTGGCGCCGGGTTTCACACATTATATTTCACGCGACGCGCGAAAAAACCGGTACGGCTTTACGCCGCACCGGTCGCGCCTGCTGGTGATTACTTTAACTATTATCCTCTTTTTTCCATGCCGGCGGGCTGTTTGGTTACCTGCTGGGCGATAAGCTGTCCGTCGCCGTTGTCGATGAGGTCGTGCCATACATTTGCGGGGGCGAGGAAGGTGGAACCCGGCGAAACCTCAAGGCTCTCTTCGCCGCCGTCATCAGTTTTGAAAGTGCCTTTGCCGGCTATTACTGTGAACATCTGGTCGCCGGTCGGGTGGCGGTGGTAGCCGAGCGCCTGACCCGCCTTGTAGTAGTAGACGTCCAGCGTGATCGCGTCCGTCTTCATCAATGTAACTTTTGCCACCGCGTCGTCGGAAAGCGTTTTACTTGCGTTTACATTTCCTGATTGAATTGCCATTTGTCTATCTCCTAATTAAGTGAAAAACTTTTTGGTTCTGAACATGGTAATCGGTTAGGAATATTGTTATCCGGAACAGTCTCCACGTCAATCCTAATAATTATTAATTTATGCCGATTAT
>JBHHVT010000085.1:0-9451 GCA_046754425.1 Nitrospinota bacterium
TTGGGAACCAGCGGCGACACGCGGTCAACGGTCATGCGCAACAGAGGCGTCGCGTCCGCCAGAGCAAGAAGCTGCTTCGGCCTGGTATTACGCGAAAGCGGCCAAAATCTTGTACCCCGGCCGCCCGCCATCACTACCGCGTAAATCCTGTTTTCCGTGGCGCCCCCCTTTTTTAATTCGATTTAGACCGGATTGATGAAAATAGATTATACGACCATTCTAAAGATTTTTCCCACCATGATTTGCCGAAAGCTGTTCGCCAAAAAGGAAAAGCGCCGCCGCTATGATTAAAGACAATACCGCACAAACCCAGAATATCAGCCGCAGCGGCCCAAAATAAAGCGCTATCGCCAGAAGCATCGGCCCAAGCGTCTGGCCCAGCCGTATAAGCGTTCCCAGCAGGGAACTCATGAGGCCGCGGTATTCCATCGGTGAAAGCTGCGTGACGATATTCTGCAACAGCGGAATCGTCATCCCCATGGCTCCGCCGAATATGAAAATCGGCAAAAACAACGCGTTTCCGGAACCCGCCGCCAGGATGAGAAAAAACGTGACGCCGAACATCACAAAGCCGGCGGAAAACATCCGCCGCTCCCCCATCATCGCCACCAGCCTGTGGGAAAAAACCGAGAACAAAGCCGTGGCTATGGAAGCGGAGGCGATAACCATACCGATTGTAAACGGCGCCATCTTAAACCTCTCGTCCATGTAAAGTGTAAGGTAAGTCAAAATGCCGCCGTAAAGGAGAATAAAAATGGCCGTTCCTGTCGCAAAAACCAGAAGACTTCTTCGCGTAAATATATAGTTCCTGGCCGCCCTGAAATAGCCGCCTATATCAGTATCGTTTTTGAGCGGCGGTTCGTCCATGAAAAACGCAACCGCCGCGGCCAGCGGCAGCGCCGCCCAGAAGACCAGAAACGGTGCGTTCCAGCTGTGTGTTGCAAGCATGCCGCCGAAAAAAGGAAAAAACGCTGTACCGAAAGAGAGGACGGCGGCGTTCAGCCCCATCACCCGCATCCTTATCCCCTCGTGAAAAAGGTCCCCTATCAGGACAGTGGAGATGGAAGGCAGAATTGCCCCGCCGATTCCCTGAACAAAACGAAATACGTTTATCCAAAAGAAATCCTCGAGCCAATATATGGCGCCGCCCGCGATTCCGAACAGCAGCAGCGAAGGCACCATCAAGGCCTTGCGTCCGAACTTGTCGGCAAAAATGCCCATAAAGATACCGAAAATGACGCCCGGCAAAGTGTAGCTGGTAATAAGCAGGCCTATCTCTTTTTGAGAAAGTGAAAACTCCCTCGCGATAACCGGCAGAGCGGGAATTAAAACGCTCACGCTTATGATGCCCGCAAGCGTGTTTGCGAAAATAAGGTATATGTTCTTATTCTTATAAAGCGGCATCTGTTTAATAGTGATATAAAAACGCTTGAAGCACGATAAGCGCCATCAGGCCGGCCAGCACGTCGTCAATCATTATGCCGGCGCCGCCCTGTATTTTCTCGAGCCGCCGGAATCCGGGCTTTACGATATCAAAAAGCCTGAACAGCAAAAACCCCGCCGCAACCGCCGGAACGGTAAGCGGTACGGCAAAAAGCGCCACGAGCTGTCCGGCAATCTCGTCTATGACGATTTTCCCGCAATCCTTTTCCCCGTAAATTTTCTCGGCGCGTGTCGATATCGGTATGCCAACGGCAACAACCGCAACGGTAATCACCAGGTAGAGCGGCCACGATAAATCGTGGATAAGAATGAAAATCGCAACGCCGACCACGGAACCGGCTGTGCCGGAGGCTATCGGACAGTAACCGCTTCCGAATCCGGTGGCTATTGCCAAAAGAGGCCAGTCGGCGGGTTCTATTTGTTTTTCCGGCATTCGGGAAAGTTTAACATACGGTATCGAGCAGAGTGACGGTATCATGACTATGATCTGTTTCTGAATGCTGGTTCGATCTTGCAGATCGAATCGAAATGTTTAAAATTTTAAAATGAAGAGAAGGTATCAAAACGTCAGGGTTCATGCCGCAAGCATGAACCAGCGGGTTGGTTCGAGTTTCAAAGCACGCGGCGATTACTGTTTCGGTTACTGTTTTTTTCGGAGATAGAAAATTATTGTATGGTCTTCCATATCCTCGCCGATCAATTCGACCTCACTGTTGCGGCGGACATACGCGTGAATATCCGAGTAAGAGCATGTGTGACTTGATTCCGCGCGAAGGATTTCGCCAGGTTTCATCTCCTCCAGCTGCCAATGGCTTTTCAGCAGCGGCATCCCCATGCCGCATGCGCCCAGCCGTATGGTACGATCCGCCCTTATAGGCGTTTTCGGACTCTCGTCGATTTCGCGCTGAATGTCGTAAATGTCCCTTATCGGGCGGCGTCTGCCAACGCCAGGAATAAGCCTGATGGGAACCGGTTCGTCCATACAGACATTATACACCACTAACCTGCCATAAAATTTGCCGCGCAGGATGAGACAGCCGCATTGCAGCGTTCCTCGCTATGACAGATTGTTGTCGGTTAAACAGTTTTATTTTTTCAGCCTGCGTTTGGCAAGCTGTTCGGTCATCTCCGTGGCGGTTTTCGCGTCGAGGCTGCTTAGCACTTTCGCCGCCTGCTTGCTCTTCATGGCTCCGAGTATTTTAAGGGCTATCGCGCGGTCCATCGCTTTTATCCTGTCGGCCGCCACTGCGGGCTGCATGGCGGAATATGTTTTAGAAAGAGCCGAGACGTTTTTCTTTTCCACGTCGTCGCGCAGTTTTATGAGCTCCTCCAGTTTTAATTGCATCCTTTTGAGTTCGTCTATTTTTTTATCGAGATCCCGTTCCAGCGAGTCTACGCGGCCCTCCCGGCTTTTAAGCTCCTTTTCACGGCGGTCGAGTTCCTCCTGGCGCTTTTTCATAGCATCGATAAGCTCTACGTTCACCGTTTCCTGCGAAACATCTTTTAACGCCGGCTTTTCCTGAGCCTGTGCCGCCGGCGCGACTGACAGCGCGGTGGCAAGGGCAAGAGACGACAATGCCGCCAGGAGAAACGGCAGGAACAGCCGCTTAATCACAACGCCTCCCGAAACCAGTTCATGCCGGCCACTTCGTCCATGAAGATGCGTTCTTTTCTCGTCTCCTCCTCGCGGAACGCCGCTTCGCGCCTTTCGCGGTACGCCTCCAGCGACCTCCTCTTTTTTACGTACTCCAGCAGTTCCTCCTGCCTTTTGGATACCGTATCGCGCGCGTTTTGAACTTCCGCCTTCTTGTTTACGATGTCGTAATCGCGGCCCTTGATAAAGTCCTCGTAAAGCCTCAACACATTTACGTCTTCACTTTGCCGCTCCTTTTCGTTAAGACTGGCCGCGGCCTGCATTTTCTGTTTTGTGAACTCTTCCAATTCCGAATCGACCTTCATAAACTCCCTGGTGGCGAATGCAAGGTCGCGCTGCTTTTCTTCTTCCTGTTTCCGTCGGAAGTTGAGCAGCGGATCCAATTTGAACCGAAACATTATTAAAACAGTCCTTTCAACTGATCGAGCGATGAATCGAGACGGCTTACTTCGGGTATATCCTGAGTGAGAAAATCATTCATCGGGCCGATTTTTTCTATCGCGTAATCAATTTCCGGGTTGGAACCCTTTACGTAGGCCCCGATGTTTATCAGCTCCTCCGCCTCCTTGTAGACGGAATAGTTCTTTTTGAAAGCCGCCGCCGCCTTCATCTGTTCGTCGGAGACGACGTCGATCATCACGCGGCTTACCGAGTTCAACACGTCTATCGCCGGATAGTGCCCGCGCGCAGCCAACTGCCGGGATAAAATAACGTGCCCGTCCAGCAGGGCGCGGGATGCGTCCGATATCGGCTCGCTAAGGTCATCGCCTTCAACAAGTATCGTATAAAGGCCGGTGATGCTTCCCTCGTTTTCCCTGCCGGTTCCGGCCCGCTCCAATAATCTCGGCAAAATCGCGAAAACGCTTGGCGTATACCCTTTCGTCGCTGGCGGTTCACCGATTGACAGCCCAATCTCGCGCTGTGCCATCGCGAACCTGGTAAGCGAATCGAGCAACAACAGCACGTCCTTGCCCTTTGCGCGGAAATATTCGGCGATGGCCGTTGCCGTATAAGCGGCGCGGAGCCGTACAAGCGGCGTGTTGTCGGAAGTGGCGGTTACCAGCACTGAACGTTTCATCCCTTCCACGCCGAGATTTTTTTCCATGAACTCCCTGACTTCCCTTCCCCGCTCGCCGACGAACCCGATAACGGATACGTCCGCGTTGGTATTCTTCGCCATCATCCCCAAAAGAACCGACTTGCCGACGCCTGTGCCGGACAATATCCCCACCCTTTGGCCGCGGCCGCAGGTGAACAGTCCGTTTATGGCGCGGATACCGAGGTCTATCGGCTCTCTTATCCTTTTTCGCTCAACCGGGTTTATCGGTTTGGCGTAAAGCGGCGCGGAGTCCCGGCAGTTAAGCGGTCCCTTGCCGTCGAGCGGCCTTCCCATGCCGTCCAGCACCCTTCCGAGTATCGATTCGTCCACCATGACCGACGCGGAGGATTGCTTCGACTCTATCCGGCAATTGGGTGATATTCCGTGCGGCGCGGATAGAGGCATCATCAAAATCCGTCCCTCTCGAAAACCTACCACCTCCGCCTCCACCGGCTTTCCGCCGTCCCTCGGCAGGATGCGGCAGATCGAACCGACCGGCAGGTCGGGGCCGTCTCCTTCCATAACGAGGCCTATTATTCGCTTTACGGAGCCGACAGCGGCCACGTCGCGAGTCTGCGCCACAGCATTTTTGTATTTTGAAAAATCTATCGTCATCCCTTTTTACCCAGCTGTTCCCTGAGACTGCGGTGTACCGCCATCAGCCGGTTTTCTACCGTGGCGTCAAGCGTGCCGATGTTGGTCTCTATCACGCAGCCGCCCTGTGTAATTTTTCTGTCGGCCGTGAACTCCACTCCCTTTATCGCATCGACTTCCTCCAGCAGTTTTTCTTCCATGTTCTTTACGTTTTCCAAGTCGGCCGGATTAACGCGGACTTTTATCTTTTGCTGTATATGTATCTCTTCCACGGCTTTTCGCAATACTGCGGCGATGATTTCTTCGTCCTCTTTTATCTCTCTCAAAACGATTTCCGCGCTTACGATCGTTACCAGATCCACCATCTCCTTTTCGGCCCTGACGAAAAACTCCGTTCGGACATCCGTCAATGACTCGATGGTCTTCTTCATGCTTTCAACTATGGAGGTAACCTCTCTGGCCGCATCCTCCCTGCCTTTTTTAAGGCCCTCCTCGTATCCGCGTTTTCCCGCTTCGTCTTCTATCTCCTTTGCGCGCCCCCTGGCTTCGGCAAGCATCACCTCAATTTCGTCGGAAGTCTTTTTAGCTATTTCATCGCGCCGGTAGCCGCCGCCATATTCGAAATCAAATCCGCCCAGAACGAAATCCCGGTCTTTTTCGCCTTCAAAATCCGGTTTGAATTCCTTATCCACCTGAGCTTTTTTCCGCTCCGCCTCGTCCTCCTTCTCTTTGAAGGCTCCCAGCTCGAACTTTTTATACGTGCCGGTTTTGGGATCGTGAATAACTTTAGACAAGTTCCTCGCCTCCGGTGGCCAGCACAACTTTGCCCTCCTCTTCCAGCTTTTTCACGGTGCGCAGGATGTTCTGCTGTGCCTTTTCCACTTCCGAAAGCCTGACCGGCCCCATAGCCTGCAGGTCTTCTTTCAGCATCTGCGCGGCGCGCTTGGACATATTTTTATAAATCTTTTCCTTCAAGGTTTCGGACGCGGTCTTGAGAGAAATCTGGAGGTCCTCGGACGAAATCTCCTTCAGGACGGCCTGCATGCCGCGGTCGTCTATACCTGTCAGGTCCTCGAAGACGAACATCAACTGCCGTATGTTTTCCGCCAACTCCGGGTTTGTACCCTCGATTTCGGAAAGTATGCTTACTTCCATATTATGGTCGAGATTATTGACAATTTCCGCCACGCTCTCCACGCCGCCCAGCGCGCTGCCCTCCATGGTTCCCGCTTCGTGGAACTCCGCCGCCAGCGCCTGATCAAGGTCTTGCAGGGTGCTGGGGCTTATCCTTTCGAGCGTCGCCAGCCGCAGCATAACCTCGGATTGGAAACGTTCCGGGAGATCTTTCAACACCTCAGCCGCGTGGGCCGACTCCAGATGAGCCAATACTATCGCCGCCGTCTGCGGATGTTCGTTGCGTAAAAATCCCGATATGGTTTTTGTATCCAGGTTCTGTATCGCGTCCAGCCCGCCGCTCATCTCTTCCGACGCGGTCGGCGTCATAATCCTGTTCATGATGTCATCGACTTTTTTAACGTCCATGTTCTTGCCGAGCATCTTGCGAAGATACTCTTTGCCCCCGGCCAGCATGCCGCCCTCGCCCGCCTCCATCGCGTTGAAGAAATCCTTTGTGACGGCTTCTATCTGGGCCGGAGTAACATCGTCAATCTGGGACATGTAGTTGACTACCTGGTGAATCTCCTTGTCGTCCATATTCGCAAGTACCTTGGAGGCGATCTCCTCGCCAAGCGAAATCATGAGGACGGCGGCCTTTTCCGGTCCCGATAAGGGCGCCTGTTTTCTAGCCATCTTTTATTCCCTCGATTTTTTACCCTCTCGATTTAAGCCACATTCGAACCAGTTCGGCGGCCTGGTCCGGATTTTCCCCGACAAGTTCGCTCACTCTGGTTCTGTATGGCTTTTTCGATACCGGTTTGGTTTCTCCTGCAAGTTCCTGTTCAAACTCCTCTAGGTTTTTCGGAAATTCCGGCAGATCCTCGATTTCGCGCGCCGAGCTTCCCATCCATTTTAATACCGGCCGCAGGAAGAATAAAAAGATTACGACACCCAGCGTAACCACTCCGGCGTACCTTATCAGTGTAAGCACATATTCCCTGGATGCTTCCGACTCAAGCTTTTCCGGTTCTTCCAGCAGCGGGTCAATGGCAAACTGCATGCCCTCCACCGCAACCAGATCCTGACGGTTCGCCTCGAACCCTATCGCCGTCCGTACCAGGTTTGCCAGCCGGCTTTTTTCCTCATCGCCCAGCGGCTGAAACTCCCTTTTTGAATTGCCCTGATCGTCCCGCGTAACTGTGTACCTGCCGTCCACCATAACCGCAACGGACAGTTTTTTTATCTTGTAACTGGGTTCTATTATAGTTTGAACAACTTTATTAAGTTCGTAATTTATCGTTTCATTGACTTTGCTGGACTCCGCCGGTTTACCGGCCGCGGACGACGAAGGGGCGCTGCCCGGAAGATTTCCCCCTACACCCGCGACGCCCACCGGCATCGCCGCACCGGTTGTTTTTTCCTCGTTGCGCTGTTCGCTCCTTGCAACCTGGCTGTCGGGATCGAACGTCTCCTCGGTGCGCTGTACCTGCCGAAAATCAATATCGGCGTTGACCCGCACTATCACCTTGCCGAGCCCTATCGCCCGTTCCAGCATGGATCGGAGCCGTTTTTCCATCCCCTGTTCATAATTCCTGCGATATTCCATCTGCGATACCGTCAGCCTGGATACGGCGTCTTCTTCCGGAGCTTTGCTTAAGATATTGCCGCTGTTGTCGACGATGGTCACGTTGGAACTCGATAGCGACTCCACCGCCGCGGCTACCAGATGAGATATACCCTCCACCTGGCCCTGTGTAAGTTTATGGTCTCTTTTCAGTTTCAGTACGACGGACGCTGTGGATTTAGCCTGATCATCCTCAAACAGCGTCTTCTGCGCGAGCACTATATGCACTCGTGAACTGATAACCGCTCCAATGGAATTTATCGTCCTTTGCAGTTCGCCCTGAAGTGCGCGCCTCAGGTTAAGTTTTTGAACAAATTCTGTCATTCCGAAAGTGGACTGGTCGAAGATCTCAAAACCTACGCCGCCGCCGCTCGGCAATCCCTCGCCCGCGAGTTCAAGCCGAAGCTGGTAGACATCCTTTACGGGAACGAATATTACCGATCCGCCGCGTTCGATCCTGTACGGGATGTTCCTTTCCTTCAGCTTTTCAGTTACGCTGAGCATGTCTTCCTGTGTAAGGCTGGCGTATAAAAGGGAATAGTCGTCGCGGCTGGCAAAATAACTCGTAACAAGAATTCCGGCGAGCATTAACACACCCGTTACGGCCAGGGCGATCTTTTTTCCGAGCGGCAGTTCGCCGAAAACCTGGGCGAAACCAGCAACGGCCTGCCTCGTCTGTTCAAACATGCTACCTCCCTTTATTATCCATCATTCGGCCCGTTTGGGTTACCTTGCAGATCCGATTTCAATGGCCCTCCTGGCCATATTCTTCACGCTGTTAATAGCCGCCGTGTTCGCTTCGTACGCCCTTGTGGCCGAGAGCATGTCGACCATCTCCTTCATCAGGTTTACGTTCGGAAGCCGCACATACCCTTGATCGTCCGCGTCCGGATGGGACGGATCGAAAACTCTCTGGAAAGGGCTCGGATCTTTTGTGATTGCCGCCACCTTCGGTTCCCGAATCCGGTCCGCAAGCATCTGACCGAACCTGTTTTGAACCGGTACGGCCGTCACAACAACCTGCTTCCTGCGGTACGGCCCGCCCTCCGGCGTGCGCGTAGTATTGATGTTTGCCAGATTGCTGGAGACAACGTTCATCCTTGTGCGCTGGGTGGTAAGACCCGCCGCGCTTACCCGCATTGCCGTCATTAAATCCATTTTATTTTTCCTTATATACGATCGTAATGCGCCATAGGTTACGGCGACAACTCTATCGCCTTTTTAAGCGATGCCAGCTCGCCGCCAACGATTGCCGTGTAGGTCGAATATTTCACGTCAAGAGCGCCGAGGCGGGTAATCTCCTTATCCATATCGACGTTGTTGCCGTCGATGCCGCCGGCGGCCCTGTTCATAATCACGTGCGGATGAACTCTGGAAAGGTCGTTTAGAGGGAAGTGGCGCGGATCCGTTGTCGTCATCGAGGACGCGGATGACGGTTTTTTACTGCCGGCCTCAAGGGCCTTTGCCATGGCGTCTTCAAACTTCAGCTCCTTCGACTTGTAGCCGGGCGTATTCGCGTTTGCTATGTTTTCCGTGGTGAAAATTGTCGACAGCGACACGAAATCAAGAGAGCGGCTTGCCGCCTCAATGCCGTCGCTGCTTAGACCGAACAGTTTCATACCGTCAAAAATCCTCCAAACATTATCCTCTGCCTCAAAAATAGCAATCCCCATGCCGTATGCCAATATGGTTTACTTTCAATATGTTAGCTTTTGCCAGAACAGTATGGCTACGGCAATTATTTGAAATACGTCAATTAATTCCTGCTTGACAATACAATCAGGTTACTTGACAATAATCCAAAGATACCTGGCAATAAATCACAAGTCACTGAAAAACCTACTAAAATAGTGCGGACTCACGAATCGTCTGGTGGGTCGGGCTGCTATTTACTCTTTAAACGCCAATTCAGGAAAAGGAT
>JBHHVT010000086.1:0-9433 GCA_046754425.1 Nitrospinota bacterium
TCTGCAAAACTTCCTTCACGACGTTACCGCCGCTTTGCGGTTTTGCCTGCTGTTGCGCCCGCGGCTTAACCTGCTGTTGGGACTGCGAACCGCCCGCTGTTCCCTCTTTTCGTATCTCACCGACAAAAATAACTTCACGGAAATTACGATTCAGCTCACTGCTATGGAAGTTCGGCATGTTCACGCCTTCGGGGAAGCTGATGGTGTCGTTTACCTTCACGTCGACTTTCGGTCCGGCCAGCCAGGCGGACCCTCCTGAGCCGGAGACAAGAACGTATGTGTAGGCGGATGTTTGCAGAACCTCCTTGACCACGCCCCGGTTTGGCAGCGGCGCCCTGGAAGCCTCCGCGCGGGCCGCAAGTTTTTTCTTGTACTCCATCTGCTCTTCCTCGGTTCCCATGTAGCCAATATCGCCTTTTTTGGAGAAGTCGGCGTACTCCACGCTCGTGAGATAGCTTTTATTGTTCACTCCGCCCAGAATATAGAGCCTGCCCTTATATACGGCCGTATTAAAATTCGCCCTCGGAACGGAAAGCTCCGTAGTGGGCCGCCACGCAGACAGTTGTCCGTTCGAATCGATTTTGGTTTTCTCGACTGTCGTGAGGTATTTCACGCCGGTTATGCCGCCCAGCGCGTAAAGGTAATCGCCATACGCCGTGGTTGCAAGCGCATACCTGCCCGTCTGTAGCCTGGTTGTATCCTTCCATTCCTCCAGACCGCCGGTTTTGATTATGTTTGACTGCTCGACGTTTGTAATACCGACGCCGCGCCTTTCATCGTGGCCGCCGACGACATAGACTATCCCGTTTATCTTTTTTACGCTGTTTATGTAACGAAGTACGGTCATGGTTTTATCTTCATAAACCCATTCCGCCAGCGTGCCGTCTTTCAGGATTTCCGTCCGCTCAACGGTATTGAGCATCGCTCCCCCGTAACCGCCGAATGAGTAAATATGATTGCCCGAAACGATTAACTTGGAACAGCGTCTCGGCGTATCCATGGAGAATTTCTCCAGCTGCCACTCCCCCAGGCTTCCATCGGGATTGATGCTGGCGCGTTCGGCTGATGCCAGCAGGTTCTGGCCGTAGGGACCGTTGCCGCCGCCGATTATGTATATCTTCCCGTTGCTTACCACCGCGTCCACAAAGCCGCGTTCTATATTCAGCGACGGACCCTGTTTCCAGGCCTCCAGGGAGCCATCCTCCTTGATCCTTGTGTATTCGGTAGATTTAAGGAAATTCTTTCCGTCAACGCCGGCGATCATATAGATAAAACCGTTATTCACGACAATCGCCGCCCCGGCCCGCGGCACGGAAAGGGAAGACGTCTCCTGCCATCCCGGAACCCAGGCCGCCGGAGATTTGCTGCAAGCACTAATGGATAAAATGAAAAGGACGATAATTGCTCTATGTATATATCTCATATAATCGGATGTTCCTTTATTTACGTGTAAACGGGCGCCAAATAGTTATTCGGGTTGAAAGAAAACCTCATCCCGCCCATTTTTTATACTGTATATATGTAATCAAGTGCAATCTGTTTTATTGGAGGCGGCATGTCGGTAGAAGTAAAAAGGGGCAACAGCAAAAATTACGACGAGGTTGTGCGGACGCTAAACGGGGAGGGCTGCTTCAATATTTTCAAGTGGAGCGATCCACCCGGTTCCGATTACGGCTGGCACACGCACCCGCATGACGAAGTGAGATGGGTTTTAAAAGGTTCGATTTTAATCGGCACAGATAACGGCGATGTGCTTCTGAAAGCCGGCGACAGACTGAACGTAAGGGCCGATACCAGACATTGGGCAAAAACCGTCGACGGCGTTACCTATGTCTGCGCCAGCCAGACGGCATCCGGTGGCGATTAGCAGGAGCCACCTTGCGGGTGGAGGCATATTGCCAGCGCTGACGCCGACAGCCATTAGGTAATTACATGCTATGTATGTTTCAGCTATTTTATCGTAATTTGCTGCCCGCCTGGCGGACCGTGCTTGTAATTTTCTTTACGATTTCGCCTGCGGGCTCTACCGACTTGATTCCTTCCACGCTTTTACCGGCCACGAAGTAGTCTTTATAGCCGCCGCCTTTAAGCGAGGCGTTTTTCATTTTTCCAGTCGACCGAATGTAGTAATACATCCTCATCCACTGTTTGGTCCTTTTGCCTTTTAAAAGCCATTTTGCAATCGGCCCCGCCTTTGTTCCGGCTTTTTTCGTATGCTCCGTCCCGATTACCGATAACGGCATGCCGCTTATCCGTTCGGTGGTTACAATGTCGTCGGCGCAGGCATTTACAATCGCTTCTTTGTAGTCGGGATGAACGCCGCATTCTTCGGCCGCGATAAAACGCGTTCCCATCTGGACGCCCGCGTAACCCATTTCGATGCAGCCGCGAAAACCTTCCGGCGTACTTATGCCGCCGGCGCAGATGAGCGGTACACCAAACTTTGAAAGTTCCCTGTACAGCCTGTCGGCCGGCTGTACGCCCAGATGGCCGCCCGCGCGGTTGTTTACGCAAATAAGGCCGTCAACGCCGTGGTCGATTGCCTTCTGCGCCCATCTGCCGCTAGTAACGTCGTGGTAAACGAACCCGCCGGCGGAGTGAACCTTGTCGACCACCCATTTCGGATTGCCGAGGGCCGTTATGAAAAAACGAATCCCCTCCTCAATAGCCATATCAACCCAGTTCCGCATCCTCTCCTCGTATCTCCTTGAGGAACGTTCGACGATTGCGTTGAAGCCGATCGGTTTATCGGTAAGCGAACGGATAAGTTTAAGCCCGCTTCTGAACTCATGACCGTGGATATAAACCAGCGACATCGGCTGAACAATTCCAATGCCTCCGGCTTCTGAAACCGCCGCCACCAGTTTGGGGTTGCCGCAAGGGAACATGGCGCCGCAGATCAACGGAAGTTCAATCCCGGCCTGTTTGGTGAAGGCGGTCGTGAGGCCGCTGCCCGGCGAATTCAAATTTTACCTCCCCGCCGCGTCGGCCGGCAATTAGGGGGACGCCATACTTAGTCGAACCTGAAAAAGTCGATATTTGAAAAAATCCTCCCCTTGCGATAAGCACAAGGGGAGGTGGCGCGCAGCGTCGGAACGGTTCTCCCTTGAAAATCAATAAAGGACACCACCCCAAAGCCCCTCCTCGTAAACCGAGGAGGGGAGGAACTGTTGCACAAGCCTTGCGGAAATAACCGGGTTTTCGATTGTTTCTTCATTTTTCTTGCAGATACATACCCATTTAAAAGCCGCTTTACCCTTTATTTATAGGCCATAAACACTTTTTCAGGGACGGCTAAGTATGGCGTCCCCGGGCTAATCGTAATCGGGAAATCAGTCTATTAGGAGATTGCTAAAAGCTCCACTTCGAACACAAGGTTTTTACCGGCCAACGGATGATTGGCGTCGATTACGGCGTGGTCGCCGTGCAGTTCGGTTATCCACCACGGCAGGTTGCTGTTTGCTTCGTCAAAGAGGGTGTCACCCACTTTTGCCTCCGCCGGAACCTTGTTAAGGGGCACGCGCATCCGTAACGCCTCGTCGTATTTTCCATAGCCGTCTTCCGGTGTGACGCTGAATGCCCGCTTGTCGCCGACCTTCATCCCGATAACGGATTTGCTGACGCCTTCGATAACACCATCGCGGCCGGCGTAGAATTTGAAGGGTCCCCTCTCTTCCGTGGAATCGACAACAGTGCCGTCTTCCAGCTTCACGCGGTACAATATCTCTACTTCGCTTCCGTCCTTAACTACATCCATATTGAACACTCTTAATGGAGTTATTATTAAATACGGACGGGCGCACCCCGCCCGTATTTATCGAGCCAATTATTTAGTACATGCCAAGCAACAGGTAGTCGCGACTGTTAGCGGTAACCGCCGCCGCCTCGTCCCCTGCCGCCGCCACCGCCGCCGGGCCTGCTTTCCCGCGGGCGTGCCTTATCGACTCTAAGAGTTCGTCCGCCCATTTCATGACCGTTCAGATCCTGGATGGCGGTATCGGCCTCTTCCTCGGTTTCCATTTCGATAAAACCGAATCCCTTGGAGCGGCCGTCATGCGGGTCGGTCACGATCTTGACCGATTGCACTGTGCCCTTTGCGCCGAAAAGCTCCCGAAGGGCGCTTTCATCCGCAGAGTAGGGAAGGTTGCCGACATATAGTTTATTATTCATTGAGAGAACCTCCAGACAGATCCCTGGTTACGGGAAGGAATAGCAAACAGGGCACCCACCCAGAGGCATTGACCTTCGTAACAGAGAAAAAAAATAGACTAAACACTGCTCTTAAATACTATTGCGCTCTTTTCATACCTAACTGCCTAAAATGGCAGGGAGTAGTTTATAAAAAGAATTTCAAATTCGCAAGTAAGAATTAACGGAATTACCGGTCAATATCTGAGTCAAAATCGTCCGCCGCCCCCTGTTATTGTAACGGTTACGGCCGCAAAAAAGTGGAGGCGGCCGCCTGCATCTCCACCTTCGCCAATCGGCACCAATCATTTTCGGGCCATAAACGTCTTTATAGATAAATAAAACAACGATTTAGATAATATCAATCAGAAGCGACGCCCGCCGTTACATCGATTTACCGGTGGTTGTTTTATCTGGAAATCTATCCGTATTCGGTTAATTAACGGAGCCGACTGGTATAAAGTTGAGCAATGAACCTTTACCTTCGGCTTCTTTTTGTAATACTGGTAGGCTTGATGCGGCGGCACTTACTTTCACGGTATGGCCCAACAACCCGGACCCCTTCCGTCATATGAATAACGGAAGGTATTTGACGATCATGGATCTGGGAAGGCTCGACTACTTGATAAAAACCGGACTTGTTGGAAGAATGCACCGGCTCGGCTGGGAGCTTGCGCTCGGAGCCGCCGAGATGCGATACATGAGACCGCTGCTGCCTTTTCAGAGGTATGAGTTGAAAACAAAAGTAGTCTGCTGGGACGACAAATGGTTTTATAAGGAGCAGCGTTTTGTGAGGGGCGGCAGTACGGTAGCCGCCGGTCATGTAAAAGTATTGCTACGCGGTAAAAATGGAAACGTCCCAACGCGCGATGTGTTGGATGCGGTCGGAGCTCGGAAAAAATCGCCCGAGCCGCCGGAACAGGTTAAACTCTGGCAGGAGATGGAAAAAAAGCGGTAAGTATTTATGGAATTAAACAGCAATCTGCCGATAAACGATCCGATGACGGTGGCAACCGACTACCTGATTGCACTGGTCTGTCTGTTTTTCGCTTACCGGCTATACGCGCGGTATAAGGTTGACGGCCAAAAATCGATTCTATTGTGGTCGCTGGCGTTTTCGTTTACGGCGGCTGCATCCCTGGCGGGCGGCAGTTATCACGGTATCAACGCGATGATACCGGATACCGCCCTTATAATCTTGTGGAAAACAACCATTTACTCGATTGGATTGGCCGGTTTAACAATGCTGGCCGGTACGGTCATCGCTACATTTGTCGACCCGGTTCGGGTTTTGCTCCTTATTTTCATAACCGCGAAGTTTCTTGCCTACGGTGCGTGGATGGTTAACCACAACCTGTTTCTATATGTAATTGTGGATTACGGCAGTGGGATGCTGTTGCTTTTACTGCTTCAGTTTTACAGTTACTACCGGCGTCACGACCAAAAGGTCAAGTGGCTTATAGGCGGCGTTCTGGTTTCTTTTCTGGCCGCGGCCGTACAGCAGAGCGGAATAAGGCTTCACCAATATTTTAACCATAACGATCTTTACCACGTTATCCAGCTGGCTGGCCTCTGCCTGTTTTACAAAGGCGCCAGTCAGTATGTGGATGCCGGCAGTTAGTAAGAGTAAGAAAAGGACGGGTTCAACCGGCATGGATGCGAATATAACATTAAAATTATGCCGGATATTTGATACATTTCTTATATGGCATCAGATAAAACCGTAAACGAGGGTACCAACTTGGAAGCTCCGGGCGCTTCGCCGGAGGTGCGCCGCTCGCTTCACTCAATAATTACTGAGGAAGAGTTCCTGGCGCCGCTGCACGAAATCGTAGTTAAGTTCTTCCGGATGGCGTCGAGCGTTATTGACAACCGCGGAAATTTTTCCGCGAGATTTTATTTCAACCTTCGGTACGAGGCGCAGACTCTTGAAACCTTTCTCGACGACCACGGCGCGAGGGAAAATATTTCATGGAGCTATTTTACGGAGCTGGTCGCCAGTATAAGGAACTTCGCAATAGCCGCATTTCAGCTTAGCCACGTCATTCACCGTTACAGGGATTACGGTCCGCCGGAATCCGAACAGACTTCGGACGAGTTCCTTACCCGTGCAATGGCTGCGCTGGAGGAGATAAACACTATCGTACAAAAGCTGATTGTGGAAGCTCTGGAAGAGCTGAAGCGGCGCGGCTGCACGCTGAGCAGAGAGGAGATAGCCGCGCCCACATTTACAAAAATACGAAGCGACGTAAAGCTGCCGAGTAATATCCTAACGGACAAATTCAAGACTTCCGAACAAAGGATACTAAGGATTGTCGAAAACTACCGAAAAATGGCTATAAGAGTACACCGCGACAAATACGGCAAAAAGATAGAACCGTCCGAACTGGCCAGGATGATTCCGTCACGCGTTAACGAAACCAAAGTTCAAATACTGGAAAACACCCTCCACACGATACAGTCCGAGTACGACACGCATATCCAGAAAACGGATTATGAAACCAAATATCCGGATATGTCCATCATGCGCGCCTACATATCGATCCCGATGCATCTCCTGGAGATGACGCGATGGATAATCCATTTCTACGAACGACATGAAAATGAAATCAATGCGGACGACGGCCAAAACAGAATTTCGGAGATAGTTGACAGGGAGATAGTTTTAAGGCTTATCTCACAGTTCAGCTTTTTCTACATACATAAGTTCATGACGGCCGGTAAACGTGTGGCGGAAAAGATAATGTCCCGCCTGGTCCGCAGCAACCGGATATCGCTGCCCGTCCCGAAGCCGTCCGGCTTTCACGCGCGGCCCGCATTCTACATTACGCTCGTTGTGGAGGAGCACGGTACGGATGTCTTCATGTACGTAGGAAAAAGAAAGTTCGACGCCCGCTCCGTGCTGGACCTGCTGGAGGCGGGCGGCCTGACGGCAGACCTCGGCGTTGATGAGGTGGAGTTCGAGGGTGACGATCGCACGCTTGCCGACCTGAAAATACTCGCGGATTCCAACTACTGCGAGGATGAAAATGTTCCGAAGGAGCTCAACTACATCCGCGTCGCGCGGAACATTATGACATGAGTGAAATGTTCGCACTCATTAAAAAAGAGGTGAAACGCATTTCGCCCGAAGTGGCGAGGCTTAATCGGCTTATATTCGAAAATCCCGAACTCAATTACAAGGAGCTTTTCGCCGCTGAGCTTTTAACTTCATCCCTGAAGGAGCAGGGTTTCCGCGTAAGGCGCGGCGGCGGAAAACTGAAGACCGCGTTCGAGGCAGCGTGGCGCGGCGGTAAATCGAAGCCGGTCGTCGCCCTGCTTGCCGAGTACGACGCCCTGCCCAAGATGGGCCACGCATGCGGCCATAACCTTATTGCCGCCGGCGCGTTCGGCGCGGCGGTCGCGGTAAAAAACGCGCTAGGTAAAAAATGCGGCACACTAAAAGTTATCGGTACTCCCGCCGAGGAAGGCGGAGGAGGGAAACTGCTGATGATAAGAGGCGGCTGGTTCAAAGGAGTGGACGCAGCAATCATGGCGCATCCGTCCAATAAAAACCGATCCGTTGCGCGGATGCTTGCGGTAATGGAGCTGGACTTCCACTACTACGGAAAGGCATCCCACGCCGCCGCCTATCCGGATAAGGGGATAAACGCGCTGGACGCGGTAATCGCGCTTTTCAACTCGGTAAACGCCATGCGTCAGCAGACGCCCGATTTTGCACGCGTACACGGAATCATTACGAGCGGCGGCGACGCGCCTAACATAATCCCGGAACAGGCGTCGGCGCGGTTCATGGTGCGGGGCCTGACAATGCCGGAGTTTCGGGTTATGCTGAAAAAAGTCACCGACTGCGCGAAAGGCGCGGCGCGCGCTACCGGCTGCAGGCTAAAGATTGTAAAGAATCCTCTTGCCTACGAACCGTTCGAGCCTAGCCGCGCGCTTGGCGCGATATTTTCCCGCTACATGCAAAGGGTTCGGCTTAAAGAATCCGGCGCGGGTGAAACGGACGGGATGGGTTCGTCGGATGTCGGGAACCTGAGCCAGGTGGTACCGACTCTTCATCCGGAGTATGCGGTCGGCGGAGAAGATACCGTAAACCACTCGCGCGAGTTTTTAAAGGCGGTCGTTTCGAAAAAAGGCGAGGCCGCAATGATTAAAGCCGCCACAGCCGCCGCCGCAACAGCGGCGGAACTATTCACGAACCCTTCCGCCGTAAGAGTAGTTAAAAAGGAATTCCAGGATTTCAAAAAGAAAAACCGGAACTAGTTTTTAACCACAAGGGCCGCAGAGGAAAATCGTATGGCCCCGCTGGGAAATCCCCGAAACTGTTTGAAAATGCAATAGACCATATTTGCATGTTGATTTATAATGTCGGATATAAAGCCATAACCAATTTAGTGACTTTAATAACATCACTTGCGTAATACTTATTTACAAACATCGCCTGAATGGAGTTGTCATGAAAACTAAATTAATATTCACAACCTTAGCCGCAATAGCAGTTTCCACGCTGGTTTTTCCGTCTTCAATACAAACCGCACAGGCCAAAGAAAAAGGTTCCACGGAAACAGTCGTCGCCGGAAAGTGGAATTTGCCAAAGGGTGATAAATCGACGGATCAGTACGGCGCCTACATAAAAATCATATCACCTTCGGATAATTCGACTGTACCGGCTGGAAAGCCTTTAGACATAGAATACGACATGAATCCTGGAGAAAAAGGCGCCCACTTTCATTATTTCCTTGATGGCGAACAACTTGGGACCATACTCCCATACTCGGGCAAATTCGAATTAGGTAAACTCGGTCCGGGCAAGCACGTTATATCCTTAAAAATAGCAAACGTCGCCCATATTCTTATAGGAGTAGAAACATCCATCACGGTAATCGCCAAGTAGCGTGATAGGCTCCAAAATTGCCTATTCGTTGATACAGGCGTTGCACAACGTCTTTGGAGCGTTAACGCTGGCATTCGCCATCATCCTGTTTTTACACAGAGCGGAACGGGAAAAAACCCGGCGCCTGCTATGGATTCTGCTTTTCATATGGGGAGCGCAGGGAGCAACCGGCTCCTCTTTCGCTGCGGCCAGCTATTACTTTTACGGAGCTGCTCCCGATATATCCAAGGCAGCCCTCGCGGCGATGTACTTTAAAATATTGTGCGTTGCCTTGGCTTTTTCTTATTGCGCATGGCTTTTATATAAAAGAGCGGTAAAGCTGTCCTTGGCTTCCCACCTGTTATTTAT
>JBHHVT010000087.1:0-9379 GCA_046754425.1 Nitrospinota bacterium
GTTACGACCTATAATTTGAAAATTCAACTTCTTCATGAATAATCCGGGCTAGTCGAAGGATGAGCATGCGCGTCCAAAAAAGGTTTCAGTTCGCCTGCCAGATTGAGGTATAATCAAACGATATGATTATGAAACGCTTTACGACTTATTCAGCGGGCCTTCGCGCCCTCCCCCTTACCGGGCCGCATCTGCGCTCGTAGCGCGGCGGCGGCTAGCCCGCTATGCGGGCACAATTCTACGGCAACGCCGTTAAATCACATTTACATGTAGTTATAAAACGGCTTTCAGTAATTGCGCCAGCATAATTCCTCCCGATGTAATCGGGGTGGGCCGTTTTTTATTTTCAAGATAAATAGATTAATATACTCGGATTGAGAGGTACTTACTGATGGCTTACATAACCATTTTCGATACGACGCTGCGCGACGGCGAACAGTCGCCCGGTTTCTCGATGAACATCGACGAAAAACTGCAGCTGGCGCACCAGCTCGCGGCGCTGAACGTCGACGTGATAGAGGCCGGTTTCCCGGTCGCGAGCGAAGGCGATTTCAAGGCGGTAAACACTATTGCAAAACAGGTAAAAGGGCCGGTTATCTGCGGCCTCGCGCGGATGCTGGAAGATGACATACGAACGGCGGCTAAGGCACTGAAGCCGGCGGCTAAAAAACGGATTCACGTTTTTATCAGCACGTCGGAAATCCACATAAAGCACCAGCTTAAAAAGACCGAACAGCAGGTAATGGAGATGACGCGCAAAGGCGTAAAGCTCGCGAAACGGTTCACGGACGACGTGGAGTTTTCGTGCATGGACGCCACGCGCTCGGAGCCGAAGTTCCTCTACGAGATAATAGAGGAAGCGATAAAAGCCGGAGCGACTACCGTGAACATACCGGATACGGTAGGATACGCCATACCCGGCGAGTTCGGAAAGCTGATAGAGGGCCTCGTGAAAAGCGTGCCGAACATCGGCAAGGCGGTACTTAGCGTCCATTGCCACAACGACCTCGGCCTGGCGGTGGCAAACGCGTTAACCGCGATTGAGCATGGGGTGCGGCAGGTGGAGTGTACGATAAACGGAATCGGCGAGCGGGCGGGAAATTCGTCGCTGGAAGAGCTGGTGATGGCGATAAAAACGCGGGGCGATCTCTTCGGACACAAAACCCGCGTCAGGACGAAGGAGATAAACAAAACGAGCAAGATGCTGACGGCAATCACGGGTGTATCGGTACAGCCGAACAAGGCGATAGTGGGCGAAAACGCGTTCGCGCACGAATCCGGTATTCACCAGGACGGCGTGATAAAAAGGCGCGAGACGTACGAAATCATGACGCCGCAGTCGATCGGCCTGAAAAAAAGCCGCATGGTGCTGGGCAAACACTCCGGTAAAAACGCTTTCGGCAAAAAGATGGCGGAGCTTGGGTTCAAGCTGGACAAGGAGCGGCTCGTGGCCGCCTTCGAGAGCTTCAAAAAACTGGCGGACAGGAAAAAAGAGGTTTACGAGGAAGATCTGGAGGCTTTGGTCGGCGATGAAATATCGAGACAGCGCCAGACCTATGAGCTGATATATTTCCACACCACGACTGGAAGCGGCCTGGTGCCGACCGCGACGGTGAAACTGGGGTATGATTCAAAAGTCGACACGCAGACCGCGACGGGAGACGGGCCGATAGACGCCATTTACAAGGCTATCGACAAAATCACCCGCATAAGGGGAAAACTGCTCTCCTACGTAGTAAGATCTGCGACAGGCGACAAGGACGCCGTCGGCGAAGTTACTGTGCACGTTCAATTCGGCAAGCGGCAAAGGGTAAGGGGCAGAAGTTCCTCCACCGATACGGTCGAGGCGAGCGCACGGGCGTATCTGAACGGACTTAACCGCGCACTCACGGAAAGGGATAACTGATGGCAAGCTGGTTCTCCAGGAAGAAGGATCCCGGCGCTATAACCGCCAAACACGGCGTGCCGGAAAACCTATTCGTCAAGTGCAAGGGCTGTGGCGAGATGCTTACCAAAAACGACTTCGAAAACAGCTTCGGGGTCTGCCGCAAATGCGGAAAACATCACACACTGTCTGCACGGCGCAGGATAGACCTCCTTATGGACAAGAATACGTTTAAAGAGTCCGACATGAACGTGCAGTCCACCGATCCGCTGAAATTCAGGGACAGCAAAAAATACAAAGACCGGTTAAAATCCGCGCAGAGAAGCTCCAACGAGACGGAAGCCATCGTCTGCGGCGGCGGCAGGATGAACGGATACGAAGTGGAAATATGCGCCTTCGAGTTCGGGTTCATGGGCGGAAGCATGGGTTCGGCGGTGGGCGAAAAAATAACGCGCGGAGCCGAACGGGCGCTGCGGAAAAAATGTCCGCTGATTATAGTCTCCTGCAGCGGCGGCGCGCGCATGCAGGAAGGCGCCTATTCCCTTATGCAGATGGCGAAGACCTCGTGTGCGCTTGCCGAGCTGGGAGAGGCGGGTCTGCCGTACATATCGATACTGGCGCACCCCACGGCTGGTGGTGTTACGGCCTCCTTCGCAATGCTGGGCGATGTGATATTGGCGGAACCGGAGGCGCTTATCTGTTTTGCGGGACCAAGGGTAATAGAGCAGACCATACGGCAAAAACTGCCGGAAGGTTTCCAGCGCTCGGAATTCCTGCTGGAGCACGGCTTTGCCGATATGATTGTCAGGCGCGATGAGATGAAAAATACGGTCACCACGCTGATAAAACACATGGGCGCCGCTATAGCGCCGGAAAACCTGCCGCCCGTGGTAGAGGAAAACACGCCTGCCGAGCCGGCGGAAACCGCGGACGAAAATAGTCCGTAGCCCGTTACCCTGCAAATTGCCTCCACCAACAGGGTGGCGCTTTGTCTAATAACCGAAATGGGGTAATATACGTTACCAGTGCAATGGCAGTGTGTAACTTGTTGTCTGAAAGTAAGCTGATAACGGCTGGCGGAACCTGTATCCTGGGGGGATATTAATGGCAATAGCAGATAAAAAGTCGCACGATAGAAAATCCAGCTTCAAGAAAAATATCCAGGACGAAGTCAGTTTCAACAAGCTGGGCCACCACCTGCGCAAGGACGGCCGCATAACCGGCCGCCAGCTAAAGCAGGCGGAAGAGCTTCAGAAGAAAAAAGGCGGCTGGATAGGCCGTGTCCTTATGGAACTCGACTACATCACCGAAGACGCCATCATATCGTTCATCTCGCGCAAATGGGGCATACGGGTCGCGGACATTAAAAAGGAAGCGCCGCAGGAGGCCGCAATACAAAAAGTGCCCTACGAAGACGCGAAACAGCACATGCTTGTCCCCATATCCATTGACGGCGGCAACTTAACCGTCGCAATGAGGGACCCGACGGACGACAAGGCCCTTGAGGAGATCGGCGCGCTTGCGGGACTGGCGGTTAAAGGCCTCGTCGCACGGGAAGCCCAGATAATTGAGGCCTACAAGGAGCATTATAAAATCTCGGATGAGGAGTATAAATCGTTCTTCCCGTCAGATGAGGAGGAAGATGATCAGGGCGGTGACGATAAAACGGATACTGAAATCGATATCGGCGATTTAATCTCGGAGGCCGAAGACGACCTGGAAATCCAGGAAGAGGAGGAAGAAGACGACACAATCGGAAGTTCCGACGCCGCCATTATAAAACTCGTTAACAGCATTCTGAAAAAGTCCGCCGATACCGGCGCGTCCGACATTCACATAGAGCCGTACGAAAAGAAACTCCGCGTCCGCTATCGCAAGGACGGGACGCTTTACGAGGATATGATCCTTCCGCTTGCCATGAAAAACGCGCTGGCCGCCCGTATAAAGGTCATGTCGTCGCTGAACATAGCGGAAAAACGCAGGCCGCAGGACGGCAGGATAAAAATACGGATAAGAAAAAACAAGGTGGTGGACTTCCGCGTTTCCGTACTGCCGACGCTTTTCGGCGAGTCGGTCGTTATGCGTCTGCTTGATCCCGGCGGTCTTAACATCGACCTTAGAAAACTCGGATTTTCGGAAAAAGCCCTCGCACTGTTTGAAAAATCGATCGACTCTCCGCAGGGGATGGTGCTGGTTACCGGGCCTACCGGTTCAGGTAAAACAAACACGCTTTATTCCGCCATCAATACGCTCAACAACGAGGATGTAAAGATACTCACCGCGGAGGATCCGGTCGAATTTAATTTCGAGGGTATAAACCAGGTTCTCGTTCGTCCGGAAGTAGGCATGACTTTCGCCGCGGCGCTAAAGGCCTTTTTGCGGCAGGATCCGGAAATAATCCTGGTGGGTGAGATCCGCGATATGGAAACGGCGGAAATAGGCGTAAAGGCGGCGATGACAGGCCATCTCGTTTTCAGCACACTGCACACGAACGACTGCCCGTCGACCATCGGCCGCCTGCTCGACATCGGCATACCGGGTTATATGCTCTCGTCCTGCCTTGTGCTTGTGCTGGCGCAGAGACTGCTTCGAAGAATATGCCCGAGTTGCAAGGCGCCGGTTGAAAACATCCCGAGCCAGGAACTGCTGGAAGCCGGTTTCACCAAGGAAGAGCTGCCCACGCTGAAGATACTGATGGGACAGGGCTGTCCAAAGTGCAACAAGGGGCACAAGGGACGCGTCGCCGCGTTCGAACTAATGGCCTGCACGGAACAGGTGAAACAGGCGATAACGGCGCAGGTGCCGGAAGACCAGCTCCGCAAGATAGCCATCAAGGACGGAATGGTTACGCTGCGGCGCGACTCGCTGGACAAGGTGAAGGAAGGCATCACCTCTCTGCACGAAGCCACAGCCAACACCGTCCTTCAAAAAGAGGCGTTGCCCGCATACCTGCTGAACCCCGACGAGCTTGTATTCGAGGACGGCGACCTGATAATCCGCGAAGGCAATACGGACAAGAACTTCTACCAACTACTTCAGGGGAGCCTGGTGATAAGCAAAAACGGACGGGTAGTGGGCGAAATCACGCAGCCTCTCGACTACTTCGGTGAAATGTCGGCCCTGCTCGACCAGCCTAGAACCGCCACTATCAAATCCAAGGGCAAGAGCGTAGTGAAAGTGTTCCCGGGCGATAAAATTAAAACGACAATCGTAAACTACCCGGACATAGCCATGAAGATGATTAAAGCCCTCATCGAAAGGCTTAACGATGCCGATAACATCCTCGCGCGGCTCGGCGACAACCTCCAGCGGTAGCTACCGGCGCTTCCGGAATCGACGTGCCAAAAAATGAAAACCTTTAAAGCCGCCGTCTTTTTTCTTACTATTCTCATGGCCACCCCATCGACGGCCGAACAAAACGTACTGGAACTCGGCGAAGAGGAAAGCCTGCTATTCACACTGCAAAACAACTTTGAAATTCGCATTCAGCAAACTCAGCCGCTGCTTGGGGAAGAGTCCATAAAGCTTGCGGAATCGGAGTTCGATCCTACGTTATTTGCCGGTATCGAAAGTTCGAAAAGCCTTACGCCCAGCACGTCGGCCTTTGCAAGCCCGGAAGTCGGCGAATCAAGAGTCGATGAACTCTCCCTTGGAGTAAAGCAAAAGCTGCAAACGGGCGCAAGCTACGAGCTGTCGCTGGAGGCGTCCCAAATAGATACCAACTCCTCTTTCGCAAGCCTCGATCCGCTTTACACGCCTTCTTTGCAGCTTTCACTAACGCAGCCGCTTCTGAAAGGAATTGGCAGCCAGATTAACCGTACCAGTATCATAGTGGCGAATAACAACAGAACAATGTCCAACCACCAGTTCGCGTATAAGGTGATGGAAGTTCTTACCAAAACACGAGAAGCATACTGGGACCTGGTATATCTGAACAAGGAGCTTGTAGTTTTGCAGGAGTCTCTTGAAAGGGCGAAGGACTTTTTGGAGCGGATAAAGCTTCAGGTAACTGTAGGGAGCCTGGCGCCTATAGAGATTGTCGCGGCTCAGGCTACCGTCGCCGTCCGCGAGGAGACACTGATCGGAGTCCGGCACCAGATAAGCGATACGCAGGACAGGCTGAAGGCGCTAATCAATAAAAGCGATGCTCAGCCGGGGTCCGACGTCCGTATCCATCCCGGGGATGAGCCGGTTTTCAAAACAACCGAACTTGGCCAGGAACAGCTTATTGAACTGGCCTACAGTAACAGGCCCGACTACCGGAGCGCGTGGCTTGACGTCGAAAACCGGGAGCGAGAACTGGTCTTTAATAAAAACCAGATGAAACCGTCGCTTGATTTACAGGGCGCCATCAAGCTGAAAGGCTCAAGGGGTAATGCTAATCCCGTATCTCTTGGCGGAGCGCCGGTAATAAGTTCCTTTGACGGCGGCATGGCCGACGCGTTTAGCGATTTATCTTCCGGGAAATACTACGATTTTTCCATCGGACTTGTAGCGGAATACCCGCTGTTCAACCGTGCTTCCAAAAGCAGGGTCGCCACGAGCCAGCATGAACTGAACGCGTCCAAAACCAGATTTTTAAGCACTAAGCAGGCGATAACCATGGAAGTCCTTAGGGCTATACGTGAAATAAGGACGGCGGAGCAGACAATACACGCTACGAAATTATCGCGTATCCTCGCCGAGAAAAAGCTGGAAGCCGAATCCAAAAAGTACGATGTCGGCGCCAGCACAAGTTTTGCCGTGCTGGAATACCAAACCGACCTTGCCGCGGAAAAGAGCAAGGAGATAAAAGCGCTTATCGACTACCTGAAGGCAATCGCGCGTCTGGAACTGGCAACGGGAACGGTGCTGAAAAAACACAATATCTCGCTGTCGCCCCCGGCTTAGTGACCCGCGCACGAGTTCTTATATACGAAAAGAGCATACACAGAGCTTCGCGGCTTCATCAGATAATCGAGCTGGCCGGTTTTGCCGCGCGAGGCGTATTTTATCACGAAGAAGCGGAGCTTGCCGCCAACGAATCCGCATACGACATTGCGATAGTCGGGTTCGACTCCTTCCCGATACCGCCCGCCCTTGAAAAAATGAAACTGATTATATCCGCGCCGGAAGGCAAATATATCGAGATTGACCGCCTGGCCGCACCGTACAACGCCGGATGCGTAACGTATCCCTACAGGAGCGATGAACTCATTGCGCAATTGCGTCAAAAGCTCGAAGGCGGCGAAGTTGACAGGCAACCTGCAGCGGTGGTGGACCCGATGCCGGAGATATTGGGCGGGTCTCCCGGCACGCTAAAGATGAAAGAGATGATTACCGCAGCCGCGCCTCTTCCCGGCAGTGTGCTGTTGCTCGGCGAAACCGGCACAGGGAAAGAGCTGGCGGCGCGGGCGCTTCACCGCCTCGGAAAGAGGCGCGGCGGGTTCGTCGCCGTGAACTGTGGCGCATTACCGGAATCTCTGCTGGAAACCGAACTGTTCGGCCACGAAAAAGGGGCGTTCACCGGCGCGGTAAAAAAACGGGACGGCAAGTTCAAGGCGGCCGACGGCGGCACGCTCTTCCTCGACGAAGTGGGAGAGATGTCGGAGTCGTTACAGGTAAAACTCCTGCGGGTGCTTGAGGACGGCAGGTTTTATCCGGTCGGCGGCGAAACCGAACTGGAAGTGGACGTAAGAATCGTCTGCGCCACGAACCGGGACATATTCGATCTTGCGCAAAACGGAGTTTTCCGCCGCGACCTTTTATACAGAATAAACGTAATATCCATCAGCCTCCCTCCGCTGCGGGAAAGAGGCGAAGATATACCGCTGCTTGCCGCGCACTTTCTGAAACTCTACGGCGCTAAATACCTAAAAACGGTTAAATGCTTCTCCGAGCGAGCGATGAAAAAAATGACTGAGTACGGCTGGCCGGGAAATGTACGCCAGCTTCAAAACAGCATGGAAAGGAGTGTTGTGCACACAGTCGGCGACGTGGTGGAAATCGTCGATTTCGGCGCTCCGCAAAGCGAAGGGGAGGCGCCGTCCATGAACCGGCTGGCTGATATGGACTTCGCGTCCATGAAAGAAGAGGTCCTTGAGTGGTACGAAAAGAAATATATAACGACGCTTTTAAAAAAGAGCGCGGGATCGATACAAAGAGCTTGCGAACTGAGCGGTATGGACCGAAAGACACTTTATCGCAAGATAAAGCAGTTCGGTTTTGATAAAAAAGATTTCAGATGAACCGGGCGCGCCGGCTCTGGATACCGGCGGTTCATCTGCCGCACGGCAGGGAACTTTTAAGGCCGTTTCCGTACAGGCCGTCGCTGTTTAAACGGATATTAAAATGCTACTCGGAACGTTTCCTTTTGCTGTGCGAACGGCGGGACTCCATCGTACTTCCCAAAAGGCCGGAGACTAAATACATGGAGTTTTTGCTTGGCCTCGGTCTCGGAACTGAAAATATAATCGTCTGCGACGCAGGCTCGGACAATTTCGCCGCCGACATCCTGAACGACGAGACGACCATGAGCAAACTGAGCCGATGCGCCGAAGACGTTCACCCGTCGTCATTTTATATACACCTTGAAGAGGAGCGCGAAATCGCCCGGCGGCTTGGCCGCGAAGACGCGGTAACGAACCCGGCGCTTACGCGCATGTTCAACAGCATCTACTTCCTGATAAGACTCGAAGAAGAGCTGGAGGTCGCGGCCATCAAAAGGCGCCAGATTCGCTCCAGCCGGTTCGCGGAATCCGCCGCGCCTCTGCTTGAAAACGAAGGAGCGCTTTTCGTAAGGGGAAACGAAAGTATCGGCGGTAGCCAGGTCTACCTGCTTAAAACCGACGCCGATATCGAAAAGGCTCATAAAAAAGTCTGCCGCAACCGGCAGATAACCCGTTACTTCGCGTCCAAACTGCTGGAACCGGCCGAAAGCTGGAACGTTCAGTATGAACTCACACAGGATGGAGCTGCCTTTTTGGGGGCAAGCAGGCAGCTTTTGGAAAATCACGCGCATGCCGGCAACGCCGGAGACGGCCGCGCGCCGGGTGACGTAATCGATACGGCACAATCATTGGCGCGGCGTTTATGGGAGATGGGCGCGTTGGGAACAGTCGGTATCGACGTGATAGCCGCCGATGACAAAGCATACGGTGTGGAGATAAACGCGCGCCACAACACATCGACGCCGCTTATCCATGCGCTGCGTAAACTCTCGGGAAAAGAAAACGGAATACGGACGATGTTCCGTTCCTTCAGTCTTTACGTGGAACGGGATTTTAATTTTCGTTCGTTCACGGAACTCGTCGGCAGGGAAAACCTTTTGACGCAGGACGGCAAAACCGGTTTTTTGCCGTACCATTTCGACGCCTGTCAGCTTAGCGGCAAACTGGATGTGGCGGCCTTCGCCGCGAATGAAGCTGAACTGAACCGCCTGGCGCGCCTCCTACCGGAAACGTCTATCCCGGATTATTCATGAAATGTCCCCTCCTTTTCAAGGAGGGGAATTGAAGG
>JBHHVT010000088.1:0-9301 GCA_046754425.1 Nitrospinota bacterium
ACTGACTAAAACGCCGGTGCTTTTAACGGTAAAAGACCTTAAGATTATAGAGTACACTCCACAGGAGCCGGAACTGGTACCGGAACCGGAGATAGTAACTCCCGAGTAAGCCCGGTCGCGGTTATTTCTTTTCCGCCTTGCCGCTGTTCGCTTCATCGTATCGCGAGATTATTTCATCTGTTATATCCAGCGCATTGTCGTAATAGATGACCGCGCCCGGCACGCCGGCGGGTTGTTTCCCCGCTTCCACGAGCAGGTCGTACTTTTCGCTTTTTGCGAAAGCGTTGATAACTTTCATCAGTCCGTGGTGGATTCTCTCAGTCGCCCTCTGCTGCATACGCGCGAACTCGGCCCGCTTGTCCTCGCGGAACCTTTCTACGTCGCGGTTTTTCCTTCTGAACTCCTCCTCTTTTTGCTGTCTCGCGGTTTCGCTGAGTAAAAAACCCTGCTTGCTCAGTGCGTCCCGCATCTTTTTGAGCTCTTCCTGTTTTTGCCTGAGCTCTTCGTTTTCTTTCGTAAGTTTAGCCTTCATCTCATCCAGAACTATTTTACCTTCCTTTGTCTCGTTAAGCGCCCTGTTCATATCGATAACGCCCACATTCAAATTTTGCGCCCGCAACGTCGGAGATGCGATAAAAAACGCCGTTAATAAAAATAACGCAAAACGAGGCTTTCCAAAATGGTAACGCCAAATTTCCGCGAGCGATGCGCAGCCAAACCTGTAAATCATTCCGTCTCCTTTCATCTCTTTAGAAAAACGAGCCGAGCGTGAAGTGAAACTCCATCGACGACTCACCCGGCTTTTGGTCCAACTTGAATCCCCACGCCATGCTTATCGGCATCGCGGGCGTAAGAAAACGAATGCCAAAACCTATTGAATGCCTCATATCAGCGATGTCGTACCTGTTCTTTGTAGTTTTTGATAGGTCGCCATCCGCTCCGTATACCTGTCCCCTGTCGTAGAAAATTAAAAGTTTAAGCGCTTTCGAGAAATCATAACTTAATTCAAAGTTGAATAGAAGCGACGAATCGCCGCCGATTACATCTCCATTGTCGTCCAGCGGGCCGACGTCAAGATACGAAAAGCCGCGCAGCGAACCGATGCCGCCAATGTAGTAGTGCTCGAAAAACGGCAGCTCTTTGCCGTCATAACCTGTCGCGTACCTGGCCTGACTGCGGGCCATGAAAACAAGGCCCAAAGGAAGAGAGTAATATTTGGACCCTTCCGCCGTGATTTTGTAGAAATTGCGGTCTCCACCGAGGGGACCGCCGGCGATCTTTGTATCCGCCTTCAACTTGTATCCTTTGGAAGGATTCATGAAGTTGTTGCGCCTGTCCTTCACGATGACGGGTTTGATGGAGCTTGTCGACCATGTGCCGCCCTGGCGGCCGAGAAAGCTGTTCGGATCGACAATACTCCCAACCGCGACTTTTACCGTTTCATACTCGTACCCAAGGCTTACGCTTGTATATTCGCTTATTCCGCGCCCTACGTTTACGCCGCCGCCGGTGGACCATAGATCGTAGCTGGTGAAGTTCGACACGCGCGAATAGGCCTTGAACCCCAGAAGTATGTCCCGATCCATAAACCTGGGGTTAGTGAAATTCACATGATAATTGTCCCTCAGGCCGGAAGATTCCACGCCAACGGAGAGCTTGTAACCCTGCCCGAGGAAGTTGGATTCGCTCACCTCGGCCTGAACCATGAATTTTTCAAAAGAGCTGTATCCAAACCCGGCTCGCACATTACCCGTTTCCTTTTCCGCTACGTGGACGTCCAGATCCATAAGTTCGGGCTGCGCTCCGCTTTTCTGTTCGATATTAAGTTCATTGAAAAATCCCAGGTTAATAATCCGCTCGCGGGTTCTTCGCATCTTCGAACCGTTAAACATCGCTCCCTCATGGAGACGGAACTCCCTTCGTATGACGTCGCCGGATGTTTTCTCGTTTCCGACAACGTTTATCTTGCCGATGTAAACCCGGTGGCCGGGGTCTACCCTGATATGTATATCGACTTCTTTATTATCCTCGTCGATATCTATCTTCGGTATTGGGTTCGCGTAGGCATACCCTTTGTCGGAGTACATCTCGGTTACGGTAAAAAGGTTGGAGCGAAACAGCGACTGGTTGAACGGCTCACCTTTCTTGAGCGTTATCCTGCCGAGTATCTCCTCGGCGGTATGTACCATGTCGTCGTCAGCGGTGATATTGCGCACAAAATACTGGTCGCCCTCATGCACGACGAAGGAGACGAGAATCATTCCCTTTTCCTTGTCAACTTCAACGCGCGGCTCCTCGAGCGTCGCGCGCATGAAACCATCGTCGCGGTATTTCGACTCCAGGCGCAGCAGGTCGGTCTTAAGTATCTCACGGTCGAAGTTCCCGCTTTCGGCAAAAAAAGACCAAAAGCCGGCAGCCTTTGTCTCAATATCTCCTTCCAGTTCGTATCCTTTAAAATGGTTGTTGCCGCGGAACTCCACTCGGCTTATCTTGATTTTTTCCTTTTCATCTACGTGATAGGCTACCTCTATCTGGTTGTTGCCGGATTCCTTGATGATCGGCGTGACATCAGTGAAATAGAAGCCCTTTTTGCGGTATTTCTTTTTTATAAGCTTGATGTCTTTTTTGATGAGGTGTTTTTGGAAAAAGACACCCTTTTTCAGCTTTATGAAAAGTTCCATATCCTTTTTAGGTATCTCCTTGACTCCTTCCAGTTGGACCGATTTGACGAACGGCTTTTCCTTTAACCGGTAAGTAAGGATCAGGCCGTCCGCCTCCTCGCTTATATCGAGTGTAATGTCGTCAAAATATCCCAGGTCGTATATGCGGCGTATATCCTCGCGGGTCTTTTTTACGGAGTAGGATTCACCGGCTTTGCTGTGTATATAAAAAAGAACGGTATTGCTGTTTGCCCTCTGGTTGCCGCTGATTTTTACTTCCTTAATATGTTTATTAAGGTCCAGCGCGTGCGCGAAATCGGCCGCAACTGGACAAATTATGAATAGGAAGACGGCACTTAGGGCGCGGCGCCTCATTGCGTGCCGTGCAGATATGCTTTATCGTACCGTTGCTCAAACGATGAACTGTCTGTCATCCTGAGTATGCCTGCCCTGAGCCCCTCGACAAATTCGGGACAAGCTCCTTCGGATGGGTCGAAGAATAACCTGCTTATGAAACAACGAGTCATGGTTCGACTGGTTCACCATGACAATGAAACTTTAATTTGGGCAACAGCCCCTTATAACCCCGCCCCCGGAAAAAACGCACTATCTATTCTATCTAATAGCTCTGCACCGCAGTTTTTTCTACGATTATCAGCGCATCGTCCTTTATCTCAACGCGGGCCGTAACGCCGGGTTTTATCTCCGCGTACAGGATCTTCTCTGATAGCGGGTTTTCCAGATACTTCTGGATAGCCCTCTTTATCGGTCTCGCTCCGTAGGCAGGATCGTAACCCTTGTCTATAAGCCACTCCATCGCTTCCGGAGAGAATTCCAGATCGATCTGTTCTTCCTTCAAACGCTGACGCACCCTATCCAGCTGGAGTTCGATTATCTTCGCAATGGAGTCGCGCCTGAGCTTGTGGAATACCACCACTTCGTCAATCCGGTTTAAAAACTCCGGGCTAAAGGTCCGTTTCAATTCGGACCGTATCCCGTCCGACATCTTTTTGTGCGTGGTCTTCTCTTCCGGGGTCTGGAAACCCATCGAGAAGTTCTTTTCAATCTGCCGCCCAGAGATGTTGGAGGTCATAATCAGGATGATGTTTCGGAAACTTACATGGCGGCCGAAACTGTCCGTAAGGCTTCCATCGTCCATTATCTGAAGCAGCATCTGGTAAACGTCCGGATGCGCCTTCTCAATCTCGTCCAGCAGAACCACCGCGTACGGCCTTCTGCGTACCTGCTCCGTAAGCTGGCCGCCCTCCTCGTAGCCTACGTATCCGGGAGGGGCGCCGGTGAGCTTGGAAGCGGAGAACCTCTCCATGTACTCGGACATGTCGAGCCGGATTATCGCGTGCCTGTCGCCGAACAGATACTCCGCCAACACGTTTGCGAGCTCGGTCTTGCCGACGCCGGTCGGACCCATGAAGAGGAAGCTTCCCATCGGTTTTCGCAGTTCCTTCAGGCCCGCGCGCGATCTTCGTATCGATTCGCATATAACCGCCACGGCGTCATCCTGCCCGAAGATTTTTTGTTTAATCTCCAAATCCATGGTTTTCAGCCGCAGGCTCTCCTCGCCCGCCAGACGGGCGAGCGGTATGCCGGTTATCGAAGAGACAACTTCCGCGATATCTTCTTCAGTAATTTCAAACACCGCGCTGCCGGAATCGTTTTCCCACTTCCCTTTAAGGAATTCCAGGTCGTTTCGCAGTTTCTCTTCCTTGTCGCGCAACTCCACCGCGTATTCGAACTCCTGCCTTTCTATCCTGTCCCTTTTCTCCCGCCCCACGTCGTCCAGCTTGCGCTGAATGTCGCGGACTTCCGGGGGATAGGTTATCTGGCGCAGCCGGACGCGCGATCCGGCCTCGTCTATTACGTCTATCGCCTTGTCGGGAAGGAAGCGGTCGTTTATATATTTATCCGAAAGCGTAACGGCCGCGTTAATCGCCTTATCGGTAAACATCGCCTTGTGGTGCTTTTCATACTCGGCTTTGAGACCGTTAATAATCATAACGGTTTCATCCACATTCGGCGCGGAAACCATTATCGACTGGAACCTGCGCTCCAGCGCCCCGTTTTTCTCTATATATTTGCGATACTCGTCGATTGTCGTTGCGCCTATGCATTGTATGTCGCCGCGCGACAGCGCCGGTTTAAGCATGTTGGACGCGTCCACGGAGCCTTCCGCCGCGCCCGCGCCGACAAGGGTGTGTATCTCGTCTATAAAGAGAATAACTTTGCTCGATTGCATTATCTCTTTCATGATCGCTTTTATTCTCTGCTCAAACTGCCCCCTGTATTTCGTCCCCGCGATTATGGCGCCGAGGTCGAGCGACACAACGCGCTTGTCGTACAGAAGCTGCGGGACTTCGCGGTTCACAACCCGTTGAGCCAGCCCTTCCACGATGGCGGTCTTGCCGACGCCGGGTTCGCCGATAAGTATCGGGTTGTTTTTTGTCCGGCGCGCGAGTATCTGTATGAGCCGCTCGATTTCATTTTCCCTGCCGATTACAGGATCAAGTTTGTTCTTCTCCGCCAGAACAGTGAGGTCCCTGCCGAATTCGTCCAGGGCGGGCGTCTTGCTCTGCTGTTTCTCCTGGGAGGCCACCGGTTCGCGCAGAAGGTTAATCGTCTGCTCCCGCACTTCCGAGTAGTGCAGGTTCATCGACATCAATACCCTGGCCGCCACGCCGTCCTTTTCGCGCATCAGGCCGAGCAGCATATGCTCGGTTCCTATATAGCTGTGCCCCATGGAGCGCGCCTCCTCCACCGCGTACTCCAAAACCTTTTTGGCGCGGGCCGTAAAAGGGATGTCGCCGATGATAAGCGTGTTCGAGTTCGGCGGCATGTGCCTCTCCAACTCGGTCCGCATCTGTTTCAGATCGATATTGAGCCGCTGTAAAACAGCAACTGCGACACCGCCGCCATCCTTCAGCACGCCGACAAGAATATGCTCGGTACCCAGGTACTCGTGTTGGTTCTTTTCCGCCTCCTCGCGCGCGAGGATTATGACTTTTCTGGCTCTTTCGGTAAATCTTTTAAACATATTTTTTTCCGATTAAATAAGTCTACTTATTATCCTGCCATACAAAGCCCGTATTACAAAGAAATATTGTTTTTAACCTTTTAAAATCCGGTTAATACGGCAATTTCTATATATAATTCAGGGACATGAATATCGCTTCCATTTCTGTGAGAAATCCGGTCTTTTCCAATCTGCTGCTTTTGGTAATGCTTATAGGAGGGATTATAACCTATCGCTCCATGACACGGGAAGTTTTCCCCGAAGTGCCGCTGGACATGATTCTCATAAGAACAGTCTATACCAACGCCCCTCCGGAGGAGGTGGAAAAACAGATAACCATCCCGATAGAAAATTCGATTGAAAATATAGAAAACGTGGAATCGGTCGCGTCGCAGAGCTACGAGTCGGTCTCGATTGTCGAGGTCAAGGTTCGGCAGGGTACGCAGGACCTTCAAAAAATGGTCAACGACATTAAAACCGAGATTGAGCAGATTGAAAACTATCCCGATGATGCGGAGGAGCCGCGGGTGATAGAAGTAAAAAGCCAGATACCGGTAATCGGCGTATCCGTGTCGGGCGACATACCGGAAGTGGCGCGCCGTAAAGTGACGGAAGAGCTGAAAAACCGCCTGATGAGAATAGACGGCGTGGCAAGCCTTCAGATAAGCGGCCTGCGCGATATCGAAATATGGGTGGAGGCGGACCCGCTGCGCCTTAACGCACTCGGGATATCCGTTAATCAGATAGCGAACGCCATCGGCGACGCAAACGTAAGCCTGCCGGCGGGAAACATAGAAGGAGTCCGGCAGGAGTTCCCGCTTAGAACGCCCGAAAAACTGAAGCGGCCGGGCGACGTAAAACGCGTGATTATAAAACGCGGCGCGGCCGGTAGAAGTATCCGCGTCGAAGACGTGGCTCAGGTAACCGAAACATTCGAGGAAGAAGAATCCTTCGGCCGTGTGGACGGCGAGAATGCGATGACTCTTATCGTAATGAAAAGCCAGTCCGGCAATACGATAGAGATTACCAACGAAGCGCGGCGGATAATCGCCGGGATGCAAAAAGAACTGCCGGAGAAGGTAACGCTGAAGGCCTACCAGGACTCCAGCCGCTACATAAGACAGAGGCTTAAAACGCTTTATAAAAGCGGCGCCATCGGCCTTGTGCTGGTGTGCCTGGTTCTGTTTGCCTTCCTTAACTGGCGGATGGCTCTCTGGACGGCTCTCGGCATTCCCGCATCCTTCCTGGGCGCGTTCCTGCTGATGGACCAGTTCGGGATAACGATAAACATGATGTCGCTTTTTTCCATGATACTGGTGCTCGGCATGGTCGTGGACGACGCGATTATCGTCAGCGAAAACGTTTACCGCTACCTGCTGATGGGTTACCCGAGCGGCAGGGCGGCGGTGATGGGAACGATGGAAGTTGTGATGCCGGTAACGGCCGCCATCACAACAACCGTCGCCGCTTTTTTACCGATGCTGATGATGACGGGAATCATGGGCAAATTCATCTCCACCATCCCGATAGTCGTATCAATTACGCTTTTCATGTCGATGATAGAGGCGTTTTTCATACTCCCGTCGCACCTGGCGGATTTTTCCGCATCGTCCAAAAAGCCTCTCGAAAAAGAGAGCACCTGGTTTAAAAAGGTGCGGCGAATTTACAGGAAAATAATAAAAACGATGCTGAGGCACCGTTATATATCGCTTGCGGGGGCGATCCTGCTGGTGCTGGGAACACTGTTTTATGCTTACACACGTATGAACTTTGTGATGTTCAAGCCCAAAGACCTTGTAGGTTTTCTGGTGAAGCTGGAAATGCCGGTCGGCACCCGTCTCGAAGAGACGGGAAACGTGCTCCGCCAGGTTGAAAAGATTGCGTCCTCCCTGCCTAAAGAGGACGTGGAGGCGGCCGTTTCGATGATCGGCACTACGCTGGATTACAGCACGGGCCGCGTCACTTTCGGCAGCCATGTCGCGCAAACGCTTTTCGAATCGACGGAATTCGACACCCGCGGCAGGAGAAACGGTTACACGGTTGCGGACGAGGTGCGGCAAAAGCTCAAGACGGTTACCGGAGCACGCTCCCTGGAGGTAAAAGAGCTGGGAGGCGGTCCTCCGGTCGGGGCCGCCCTGGAAGCGCGCATAAGCGGTGACGATTACGGAACGCTTACGGAGCTGACACGCCTCTTGAAAGAATATCTCAAGTCGATATCCGGTGTGGTGGATGTTAAGGACAACTACACCCAGGGCAAAACCGAAATACACCTGAAACCGGATACGCAAAAGCTGTCGCTTATGAACCTTAACGAGGCGCGGATAGCCACGGCGGTCAGGTCGTATTTCGACGGCCGCGTCGCCACAACGATAAAACGCGGCAAGGACGACATCGACGTTACCGTGAAATACGCGAAGCCTTACCGCGACGACGTCAGTTTCATTAATCAGGCAAAGGTAACAAACAGCAGGGGCGAACAGGTGCGCCTGATGAGCGTGGCTGATATGGAATGGAAAAGGGGCTATTCCACAATCAACCGCTACAACGGCAATCGGACAATCAAGGTCTTTGCGAATGTAAATACGGACGTCATCACTTCGGGACAGCTGACGGAAAAGGTAAAGAAATTTTTCAAAACGGTTTCCGAACGCTACCCGGGGTACACACTGGATTTCGGCGGCGAGAGGGAAGAACAGATGAAATCGGTCTCTTCGCTGCTGAGGGCGACCGTGATAGCTCTGCTGATTATCTACCTCATACTCGGAACCCTGTTCAAATCGTTCCTTCAGCCGCTGGTGGTTATGTCCTCGATACCGTTTTCGTTTGTCGGGGTCGTCGTGGGGCACAAGATTATGGGAGAGCCGATTGGGATACTGTCATTAATCGGTCTTGCCGCCCTTACCGGAATAGTGGTGAACGATTCGTTGGTGATGGTCGATTTTATCAACAAGGCGAGAATACGCGGCGCGCCGAGATGGCTTTCGGTTTTGCGTTCAGCGTTCGTGAGGTTCAGGCCGGTGGTTCTTACTTCATTGACGACGATATTCGGTCTCGCCACACTTGCGTTTAAAACCACCGGTCAGGCCGCGTTCCTGGCGCCGATGGCTATCTCCATCGTATTCGGTCTTGTATTCTCGACAATCCTCACACTGATAATTATCCCGTGCGCGTACGCCGTTCTGGACGACTTCCTGTTGCGGTTGTTCGGCAAGGAGGCCGTTAAGTTCCACGAACGGGAAATTTGAAAACGGCAAACGTATTTATGGATAATTCGCGGTGGATGATAATATATAAGAATATGATGGCGACAAGGAACCGCGCAGGAATGTTAATGCTTGCGTTTTCAATAGTTTTCCTTGCCGCATGCGGCTCGCTGGAAAGAGTGACCCTTTCTTCAAAAACTGAACACGCCGAGGTAAACCTGACAATCGGCCAGAAAACCACTCTTATGGATATGGAATCCGAAATCTTCAACGACTTCAGCTCTTACGACAACTGCGCCTTTGGAAATTCTCCGCATGTATGGACAGTCCAATCGCTGGTAGATTCACTTAACACTGTTTTACACGAACTACCCGGCACGGAATCCGGCGCGCATCCGGCCATGCTGCTC
>JBHHVT010000089.1:0-9276 GCA_046754425.1 Nitrospinota bacterium
GGCAGGCAAAAAGGCAGCTGCAAAAACATCGACGAATGCCTGATCGCGGCGATGTTCGACAACAAGACGGACAGGTCCACCTATTACAAAGCCGCGCGAAGGGTAAGGACGCAGTTCGGCCTGGCAAACCGCTTCCTTGAGGGCATTGAGATCAGTGGCATGTATATGGATGAGATGCGCGTGATTTTTTCCGAGAACTCCCTGCCGCTCGAACTTCTGGCTTTGCCGCACGTGGAATCGTCTTTTAACGTACACGCATACTCCAAATACGGCGCGGCCGGCATCTGGCAGTTCACCCGCTCGACAGGCAGGCGCTTTATGAAAATCAACTACACCTGCGACGAAAGGCTTGATCCGGTAAAATCCACAAAGGCCGCCGCCAAGCTCCTGAAAAAAAATTACCAAACGCTCGGCAGTTGGCCGCTCGCGCTAACCGCGTACAACCACGGGCTGACGGGTATGAAACGAGCGAAAAAACGATACGGAGACGACATTATAGAAGTAATAAACAACTATAAGCGCCGCACTTTCGGGTTCGCATCAAAAAATTTCTACGCGGAGTTCCTTGCCGCCGCCAAAATAATGGAACACCCGGAAAAATATTTCAGCCACGTAAACCTTAATCCGCCGATGCGATACGACAGCGTAGAAATCCCGAATTACATACCGGTAAAAATTCTAAAAACCCATTTCCATTACGATCCGCGGGAGATAGCGAGGCTGAACCCTTCCTTGCGGCCTCCGGTATGGGGCGGCTTTCGGCGGATACCAAAAGGGTACAACCTGAAGCTCCCGGAAGGGGAACAGGGCAGGTTTGAAGAGGTGTACGAATCCCTGCCGAAAAAGTTCCGCCACAGCGGGCAGGTCAGGCAAAAGTGGTACTACGTCAAGCGGGGAGACGCGCTGTCCACAATCGCAAGGAGGTTCAGAACCTCAATAGCCTCCCTGCAGGACATCAACGGAATCTACAACAGCCACAGAATATATTCCGGCCAGAAGCTTCAGATACCGGCGAAAGGCTACAAACCACGGGCAGTCCCCGTCAACCTTGAGATGCCGCCCAAGATAAAAAAGCCGGAACAGGTTGCGCTCGTCAAAAAGACGGTTGTATTGGACAAGGATACGGAGCCTCTTGAAAAACTTACGATAACCGAGGAAGAGGAGTCTTCACCTGTAACCGCCCCGCCGTTTGATAACTTCGCCTTTGAAAGCACGGGCGACGGTTACGGCATAATCCATGTGCGGCCTGAAGAGACGATAGGACATTACTCTTACTGGTCCGGCGTATCGGTCACTCAAATACTGCGTTTAAACGGATGGTCCAGGCGCAGGCCGATAAGACTTGGTCAGGAGGTGATGGTGCCTCTCCACAGGGTGTCGCCGGAAACATTCGAATCGAGACGTTACGAATTCCATCTCGGCGTTTTCGAGGACTTTTTCTCCGCTTACTCAGTCAAAAAAGTTGAATCGATTGTGGTGAAACGGGGCCAGTCCCTCTGGACGATATGCAACGAAGACTACTCGGTACCTATCTGGCTTGTCGCGCTGTATAATCCAAGCGAATCGCTTAAACAGCTTCAGCCGGGCCAGGTTCTCCGCGTCCCCGTGGTCGGGGCACGGGAATCATAGGATTGAACGGGGAATACCGCTTGCGCCTGCCTGTTAATACTGTTAAATTCCAATTTTGTCTTTTCCTGGAACGGGCATGATATTTGACTCTTTATTTGGCTGGTTTTCCAGCGATCTGGCTATAGACCTCGGCACGGCGAATACGCTTGTATTCGTTAAAGGCAAAGGGATAGTTCTACGCGAACCGTCCGTCGTCGCCGTCCACGCGGAAAGCAAAAAGGTGCTGGCCGTCGGACACGACGCCAAAAAGATGCTCGGCCGGACGCCCGGCTCCATTATCGCGCTAAGGCCGATGAAAGACGGCGTGATAGCCAACTTCGAGTACACCGAAGCGATGATACGTTACTTCATCCACAAGGTTCACAACCGCAAAACCCTTGTGATGCCGCAGGTGATTGTCGCCGTACCGTCCGGAATAACCCAGGTCGAAAAACGCGCCGTGCGTGATTCCGCCATAAGCGCCGGTGCCAGGCAGGTTTTCCTTATTGAAGAGCCGATGGCGGCCGCGATAGGTGTCGGCCTGCCGATAGAGAGCCCTTCCGGAAACATGATCCTCGATATAGGCGGCGGCACTACCGAAGTGGCGGTAATCTCACTTTCAGGAGTGGTTTATTCCAAATCGGTCCGCGTCGCGGGCGACGAGATAGATGAGGCGATAGTCACTTATCTGAAAAGGAAGTATAACCTCCTTATAGGCGAACGGATGGCCGAAGGCGTAAAAATGAGCATCGGCTCCGCCTACCCGCTGGAAGAACCCCTCACTATGGAGGTAAAAGGACGTGACCTTGTGGCTGGCATACCGAAAACAATCCTGGTAAGCGACGAAGAGATACGAGAAGCGATAAGCGAAGTGATTACGGTAATCATCGATGCGGTACGAACCGCGCTGGAGCGCACGCCGCCGGAGTTGGCGGCCGACATCGTTGACAAGGGGATTGTGCTCGCCGGCGGGGGCGCCCTTATAAAAGGAATGGATATACTGCTGCGCGAACAGACGGGTTTGCCGATAATCGTGGCGGAGGACCCGCTTTCATCAGTGGCCAACGGAACCGGCAGGACCCTGGAAGAGCTGGACCTTCTGAAACGGGTTGCCATCTAGCCCTGCACAAAACCGCGGTCCGCCGCAGATGAGCCTATGAAGTATCTTTTAAGGAAGTACGAAAATATAATCCTTGTTCTTGCCCTGTTCCTTATCGCGTCCGTACTACTTTCAAACAACCTGAGAGCTTCGCAACTGCGCACACTCCTTGAAAGGGCGTCGCTTGCGGTCATCACCCCGTTCCAAAAAGGGGTAACCGTAACGATGAGAAATATAGCGGGTGTGTGGGATCATTACATTTTTCTGGCTAACAGTTCTCAGGAAAACCATGAGCTTAAAAAGGAACTGAAAGAAGAGAGGTTTCTAAACGGCCTGCTGATGGAGGAGCTCGAAAAATACAGGCGCGTGGAAAACCTCCTGTCCGTGGATCCTGTCACGATAAATAACGTGCGGGTGGCCACGGTAGTGGCATGGGACTCGACTAACCTCGCCCAGACGCTTGTAATCGATAAAGGGACGAAACATAAGATCGCAAACGGAATGCCGGTCATCACGCACGACGGCCTGGTGGGGAGGACGGTTGTTACGGCGTCGAACTCCTCACGGGTGCTGATGATGACGGACGCAAGGAGCGCGGTGGACGCCTTCCTGCAAAGCAGCCGCGTGAGATGCATGATTGTCGGACAGAACAGGAAAAGGGCGCTGATTCGCTACCTCCCGATCGATGCGGATGTGAAGAAGGGGGATGTCCTTATATCATCCGGGCTTGGCGGCGTATACCCGAAGGGGCTGCGGCTCGGGACAGTATCGTGGTTGAAAAAGGGAAGCGACAGGCTCTTCTACGAGGCCGAAATGGCGCCGTCCGCCGATTTCAACCGCATAGAGGAAGTGCTTGTGGTGCTGGGGAAGAGTGAGCCGGAACCTGAAACGAAATCCGGAGTAAAGCAGTGACCGCCGTACTGCTTACATTTTTTCTGCTTATCATCCAGACCACACTGTTAAAAACCTTCGGATGGATGACACCGGACATGGCGCTTATCGCCGCCGTTTATTGCGGGCGAAAGTACGGCAGGCTGCGTGGTTACCGGTTCGGCATAGTGATGGGTGTTATGCAGGATCTTTTTTCTTTCGGTCTTTTGGGCGTAAACCTCTTCTCTAAAGGACTGATAGGTCTGGTATCCGGTTTGATTCGGGAGAGCAACGTATTCGACCCGCGCTCCATGACAACGTGGATGGTCTTTCTCCTTGCCTTCACCGTGTTAAACGAACTCATCGGAACCATGTATTCCTCCGGGCCTTTCGGCTCCGCGGCCGCGTTCGCGCCGACCGCGTACACCATTGCCAAGCAGTCCATATTAAACGTCACGGCGGGTTATCTGCTTTTTTACATAATGGACAGGATCGTCAACCGCCTGAAACGTTCCCAGACGGCCCGCTACGCCGATCTGCCCGGCGGATAAATTTGCTGCTCGTCACCCAAGAAGGCGGGCAAGCGCAATACCAGGATCGTCTTCCTTCATCAGCGCGGTTCCGATAAGAAAAGCATCCGCTCCCGCCGATTCAAGTTCATCCATAGTTTTAGCGCCGCTGATTCCGCTTTCGCTTACCAGCAACGGCGCATTTTTTATCAGCGGCGCCAGTTTTCGCGTAACGTCAACATCCACCTTTAGCTTTTCGTCCCGAAAATCCCGGTTATTTACGCCGACGCAAGCGGACGCGGGTACGAGGTCGATATCTTTTTCGTCGTGTATCTCAAAAATCAGTTCGAGGCCGATCCCCCTTGCGACGCCCGCAAACTCATCGATCTTATTTTTTGATTCGAAATTTATCGCCATTAACAATACCGCGTCCGCGCCGATCGCCCTTGCCTCATAAACCTGATACAGGTCCAAGATAAAATCTTTCCTCAGTACCGGCAAATTCACGGCGGACTTTGCCAGCGACAGGCAGTGCGCGGAACCTCCGAAGTAAACCGTGTCGGTAAGCACGGACAACGCAGCCGCACCCGCCGCCTCGTAACCGATCGCAATCTGCGCGGGGTCGAACTCCTTTCTGCAAAAACCCGAGCCGGGCGATATTCGCTTAACCTCCGCAATCACCTTTCGCCGACGGCCGGATGACTTTATCGCACCGGCAAAAGCGCGCGCGGGCTCCGCGTCCGCCGCCCTTTGCTTCATCTCCTTTAGCGAAACGATGCTTTTGCGAAAGGCTATCTCGCTTGTTTTATTTTCGATAATTTTTTTCAGCAGTTCGTTCATCCGCCTGTTCCAAGTTTCGGCCAGAGCCTGTCCACGCCGGCTTTGGTTTTTTCATCAATCACGATATCTTCCGGCCACTCGCGGTCATGCCGTTCGCCGCGCATCTTCCTTGTCGCATCAACGATTACGCCGCCGACACGCCTCACTATATCCCGCGCGGGGTCCGTGTTGTTATAAAACTTCCACGCCACCGTCGAGTAATCATGCGGATCTATATCGCAATCGACAATCACAACGATGTTTGCAAAAGCGCCTGCCCTGCCGTCCAGCAGAGAGCCCCCCACTTTAATTGCCTCACCCGGAGTTTTTTTATCGAGAGCGCATATTATCACCCGGTTTTTCATGTCGCGCTCCGGAATATCATAAGATTTGACGCCGCACTCCTTTAATACAGCTTCTATCTCTTTATCGTCAATCGGCTTTAGAGCTGGAAAAACACGTTCATTCTCACCCGAAACCCTGGGAGTAGAGTCAATGCCGAGTTTTGAGCCGCGAAGCGGCTGCGGCGCCGAGTGGTCGAGAACGTCCAGAATCCCTTCCGAATAAAACAGGTCCTCATTCACATCAAAGTTATCGAGGAACTCACGAAACGCCGAGCGGTAGTCGTGAACGTCTGCGTCTTCGCCGAGCGCCAGTATCATCTTGGCAAAACTCATCTGCCCCGTCCCCCAAAGTCCGTTCATCAAGCGGTGCGCCGCAAAAGGAAACCGCTTTTCCATCGAAAGCAGTACGCAGTTATGGAAAACTCCTTCCCACGGCAGGTCGTAATCAAGCAGTTCGGGGAGAATGGTCTTTAGCATCGGTAAAAAAATGCGGCTCGTCGCGCGGCCCATGTAGCAGTCCTCCATCGGCGGCTTGCCTACTATGGTCGTGAAGTAGACGGGATTTTTTCTGTGCGTTATGGCTGTAACGTGGAAAACCGGATAGTCGTCCGCCAAAGAGTAGTAGCCGGTGTGGTCGCCGAACGGCCCTTCCAGCCGCAAATCCTCCGCCGGGTCGACGTAACCCTCCAGGACTATCTCCGCCTCGGCCGGAACCCATAAATCCTGCGTAAGGCATTTCACCAGAGTTACCGGTTTTTTGCGTATCAGGCCCGCGAGCAAAAGCTCGTCGACGCCTCTGGGTAGTGGGGCGGTTGCGGCGTAGGTTACCGCCGGGTCGCTGCCGATTGCCACAGCGACCGGCATTTTCCCGCCGGCTTTTTTGTATTCGTGAAACTGATGCGCGCCGTCCTTGTGAATGTGCCAGTGCATGCCGGTTGTATTCCTGTCGAAGATCTGCATGCGGTACATGCCGAGGTTCCTTCGCCCGTCGAGCGATGTCGAGAAAACAAGCGGGAATGTGATAAACCTTCCCGCGTCCAGCGGCCAGCATTGCAAGGCTGGCAGCATTGAAAGGTCTACGTCGTCACCTTTGTGCGTTACCTCCTGACACGACGCGCGGCCGGCTGTTTTCCTTGGCGGAAATTTAGCCATATCTAGTAGAAGCGGGATCATCTTCAACTTATCACCGAAACTTTCCGGAGGCGCCATGTTCAACAGGCTTTCTATTTGCCGCGCTATCTCTTCAACCCCGCCGACGCCAAGCGCCATCGCCATCCGCTTTTCGCTGCCGAACGCGTTTATCAGCAGCGGCATATCGCTTCCGTCAACGTTTTCGAATAAAAGCGCCTTGCCGCCTCCCGCCGATTTGCAAACCCTGTCCGTTATCTCCGTAATCTGCAAAAGTGGGCTTACCTTTTCGCGTATTCGTATAAGTTCGCCTTCCGCGTCAAGGCGGACGATAAACTCCCCCAGGTTTTTATACCGCTTACGGGAATCGCTCATCCGCGAACGATAAGCGAGTGGCCGGTCATTTCGTCCGGTTTCCGTATATCGAGAATGGAGAGGACGGCGGGCGCGATGTCGCAAAGCGCTCCGCCGTTTTTATTTAACGTTAAATGCTTCGGGCCATAAACGTAAAACGGAACACGGTTTGTGCTATGGGCGGTAATCGGCTGGTTATGGCTGTTTATCATCTCCTCGATGTTGCCATGGTCGGCGGTCACTATCAGGTACCCGCCCGCCTTTTTTACGGCCGCCATCATCCTGCCGGCGCAGTGATCCACCGTTTCCACCGCCTTCACCGCCGCGTCGAATACACCCGTGTGTCCCACCATGTCGCCGTTCGCGAGGTTTACGACGATTACCTTGTAACTGCCCGAATCGACCGCCGCCACTACCTGGTCGGTTACCTCTTCGGCGCTCATCTCAGGCTTGAGGTCGTAGGTCGCCACCTTCGGCGAAGGAATCATTTTCCGCGCTTCGCCCTTGAACGGTGTTTCGATGCCGCCATTAAAAAAATAGGTGACGTGCGGATATTTTTCCGTTTCGGCGGTGCGGAACTGCGGAATCTTCAGATCGCACAGAAGTTTTCCCAGCGTATTCTCCGGCGGTCTGTTCTCGAAAGCTATGGGAAGATCAAACATTTCGCCGTAATCGGCCATGCAATAAACATGAACTCCCGGTTTAGGACCACGGCCAAAAACGTCGAAGCTCTCCTCTGTAAGAGCCATCACAATCTGGCGAACGCGGTCCGGACGGAAATTGAAAATCTGCACAACGTCGCCCTTCCTTATCGTACCGACCGGCTCTCCATGTTCGTCGATAACAACCGTCGGGTCTATGAACTCATCGGTAATTCCCTTATCGTACGAGTTGGTTACCGCCTCCACCGGGCCGTCGGCGGTAACGATCCCTTTACCTCGAACAATGGCGTTATAATATTTTTCCACCCTGTCCCAACGTTTGTCACGGTCCATGCCGTAGTACCGACCCGACACGGTCGCCACTTTACCGATGGAAAGTTTTTCGGTTATTTCAACAAGCTGTTTCATGTAGCGGACGCCGCTATCGGGAGGCGTATCGCGTCCGTCCATAAGCGCGTGGATGTAGACGTTCTTCAGCCCGTCCATCTTGCATTTTTTTAAAAACGCCTCAATGTGATTCAGATGAGAATGCACTCCGCCGTCGGAGACGAGACCGGTAAGGTGGTAGTTCACGCGATCACTCAACGCCTTTTTAACGCCTTCGTCGATAACCGGATTCGTGAAAAACGAACCGTCCTTTATGGCGCGGTTTATTTTCGGCAGGTTTTGCATCACCACGCGTCCCGCACCGATGTTCAGATGCCCCACTTCGGAGTTGCCCATCTGTCCTTCCGGCAGGCCCACCTCCTCGCCGGACGCGGCGATGGTAATTGGCGGATAGTTTGAGTTCAGGTAGTCGAAGTTCGGCGTCTTTGAGGCGGCAATCGCGTTACCGAACTCGCTGTCGCTGCTGCCCCACCCGTCCAGAATGCAAAGAACCAGCGTTGGCATTTTTTCATTGTCCACCAGTCAATTCTACTTTGTTGACGGCATCTTTAAAACCTGTGACGGCTTGATATTATCAATACGATTTTGTAGAGTTACCTGAGACGAAGCGCATCAAGACTTGGAATACCCGGTTCACGAACAAAAATATTTTATAAAGGACCACTAAATGCAAAACAGAATTTCTGGAAATTTTATCGTACTACTTTTTGTATTTACAATCTCCTTGCCGTCCGCCGTTAAAAATGCGGAGGCGGTGGAATTCGGCGTAGAGGCCGACTACTGGTTGACCAAACTTACCGGAACTGTTAAATCCGACCTCGGCAGTGTGCTGGGCGACAAGATCGACCTGAAAGACGACCTCGGCATGGAAGATGAAAATATCGCGGGCGGAAAGCTCTATCTCCAGGGCGGTAAACACAGACTGACCGTACTATACGCTCCGCTCAAGTACAAAGGTTCAACAACCCAAGCCACTACAGTAGTTTTCAACGGCCAGACTTTCGACGCAAACGTAAATATCGACAGCGAACTGGAATTAACGGAGCTGGACGTACGGTACACATACTGGCTTTTAAACATGAAGACCGGCGCGAGGATTGGTCTGGTAGGAGCAGTTAAAAATATAAGTGCAAAGGCGTCATTGACAGGTAAAGTTAGCGGCGTATCCACATCGGAGAGCGAAAGCTTATCCGTACCGATCCCGATGGTCGGCCTTGATCTCCAACTTGGTTTGGGAGATCTGGTCAGGGTAACCGCCACCGGCGTCGGCGTCTCTTACAGCGGTAACTCCATGTTCGACGTTACCGCCGCGCTGGAGGTATCGCCCGTTCCGTTATTCGGGATTGCCGCCGGCTTCAGGGGCGTCTATCTTAACGTGGATACCAACGACACGGAAGTAAAGGTGGATACGACCGGCCTCTTTGTGGGGGTGTTCGCCCACTTCTAGCCCGAATTATTCATGAAGAAGTTGAATTTTCAAATTATAGGTCGTAACC
>JBHHVT010000090.1:0-9057 GCA_046754425.1 Nitrospinota bacterium
AATGGTCCCCGGCACCGCGCTCGGCGTAATGCTGGGCGACCTCGTCTATACGAATTTGGGGTTCAGGCGCGCCAAAAAGCAAAAACGCCAGGATGTCTGCGCGATGCCCCTCGGCATAGACGCAATCGCGCTTTTCGGCCTTACGCTCGGCGTAATCGGCCCGGCATTTTTGCTTACGAAAAACGCGGACACGGCGTGGGCCGTCGGCATGGCTGTCCTTGTCGTTATGGGCATTGTAAAAACGCTCACCGCGTTTATGGGCGAAGCGGTTCGGCGCAACGTGCCGCGCGCGGCTCTCTTGGGATCGCTCGGCGCGCTGGCGGTCGTGTTAATCGCATATCTGCCGTTCGTGAAAATTATCGGCGACCCCGTCGGTGGTATGGTGGCGTTCGGCGTGATACTCCTTACGCTGGTCGCGCGCGTAAAGCTTCCGTACGACATCCCCGGCGCGCTGGCCGCCGTCGGCATCGGCACGATTGTTTATTACATCGCGAACCTGTTCGGCGCGACGAACTCTATCGAAATGCCGAGCGTGGAGGCGACTTTCGCTTTCCCATGGCCGACCGCGCATTTCCTGGACGGCCTCGCGCTCGGCGCCAAGTACATCCCCATCGCAATACCGATTGCAATAAGCAACGTAATCGGCGGCATAGACAACACTGAAAGCGCGGCCGCGGCGGGCGACGAGTATAAAACACGCGACATCCTTCTTGTGGAAGGCGTGGCTACGCTTATCGCGGGCCTTTGCGGAGGCGTAATACAGAACACACCGTACATCGGCCACCCCGCCTACAAACGGATGGGGGGACGCGCCGCGTATACGCTGGTGACAGGGCTTTTCATCGGCATCGGCGCGATGTTCGGCCTTATCGGTTTTCTTATTTCGGTTTTGCCGGAATCCGTCCTCGTGCCGATACTTGTCTTCATCGGGCTGGAGGTCTGCAACCAGGCGTACGCGGCGACCGAAAGAAAGCATTTCGCGGCGGTCTCCATCTGCTTCATCCCGGTGATAGCGAACCTCGTCTTCATACAGTACAACACGATGATAGCGGCGGCGGGCATTACGCTTGCGGATCTGCGGCCCGATTTTCAAGAAACTTACAACGCGGTGATGGCGCTCGGCAACGGTTTCATCCTCAGCGCAATGCTCTGGGCGGCGATGACGGTGGCGCTTATCGACGGCGGACTAAGGCGCGCGGCGTATCTTGCGTGGGCGGCGGCGGGCCTTACCCTTATCGGCCTGATACATTCCCCGTTCGCCGACGGCAGGCTGTTCCTTCCGGAGGCGGACTTGCCGGCCTCGGTCTATAACGTAACCACCGGTTATTTGTTAATGGGTATCGTCTACTTTATAATGTCCGCTTTCAACAGACATGAAAACATTCAACAAGATAACCGAACCGCAAAGGACGCGAAGGACGCAGAGGGAAGAAACTCTTTTATTATTAAAGAAAACTTACGACAGGAAAAATAAAGAATGCATAGGAAAAAAACTTCCTTGACAATTTATTTCTTTGCGTCCTTAGCGTCCTCAGCGGTGATTTTTCTTCCCGCCTGAAGGTGAGTTATGGACATTAAGGCGATGAGGCACTCCGCCGCGCATATAATGGCGGAGGCGATAAAAGAGCTCTATCCAAACGCGCAGTTCGCCTTCGGGCCGGAGACCGAAAACGGTTTTTACTACGATGTAAAGATTCCGGACGGGTCACTGCACAACGAAGACCTGCCGAAAATCGAAAAGATAATGAAGCGTATCGTAAAAGCTAGGGCGCCTTTCGAGCAAAAAGAGATTCCGCACAAAGAGGCGCTCGATTTGTTCAAGGACCAGGAGTTCAAGATAAAAACGCTCAACACGAAGTTAAAAGACGAAAAAACGGTCTCCATCTACAGCCAGGACGGCTTCACCGATCTCTGCCAGGGGCCCCACGTTGAGAAAACAAATCAGATTGGCGCGTTCGCGGTCGACAGGATAGCGGGAGCGTACTGGCTGGGCGATTCCAAAAACGAACCGCTCCAGCGAGTGTACGGCCTTAGCTTCGCGACAAAGGAAGAACTGAAGCAGTACCGCACCATGATAGAGGAGGCAAAGAAGCGCGACCACCGCGAACTCGGCAAAAAGCTCGACCTCTATTCCTTCCACGAAGAGGGGCCCGGTTTCGTCTTCTGGCACCCCAACGGGCTTACGCTGTTCAACCTGCTGATAGATTTTGTCCGCGAGGTCAACAAACAACAGGGCGGCAGGGAAATCAGGACGCCGGAAATCCTGAGCGTCGATATGTGGCACAAATCCGGCCATTACGAAAATTTCAAGGAGAACATGTACTTCACGCAGGCCGACGATCACCCGTTCGCCGTGAGGCCGATGAACTGCCCCGGCTCGATACTGGTTTACAGGGAGACGCTTCACTCCTTCCGCGACCTCCCGCTGCGGCTGATGGAGATGGGGCATGTCCACAGATTCGAACTGTCGGGCGTTTTGCACGGCCTTTTCCGCGCACGAGCGTTCACGCAGGACGACGGCCACATCTACTGCACGCCCGAACAGGTGGAACAGGAGATATCCCGCTTCGTCGATTCAGTTTTTAACGTCTACTCCGTTTTGAACATATAGAAGTTTTTATCGCCACGCGGCCGGAGCAGTCGATGGGCGCGGACGAGGTATGGGAAATGGCGACGGCCGCCCTTAGGGCCGCGCTCGATAAAAAGTCGGTAGCCTACAAAATCAAGGAAGGCGAAGGCGCGTTTTACGGACCGAAGATAGAGTTCAATGTAAAAGACTGCCTGAGCCGCGACTGGCAGCTCGGCACGATACAGGTGGACTTCTCCATGCCGGAGCGGTTCGATCTGGAATATGTCGGCAGCGACTCCGCGCGCCACAGGCCGGTACTTCTGCACCGGGCGGTACTTGGCTCGCTTGAGCGTTTTCTCGGAATATATATAGAGCATATCGCAGGCGCGTTCCCCGTCTGGATGGCTCCGGTTCAGGCGATGCTGGTGCCGATAACCGAGGCGCAAAACGATTACGCGCAACAACTTGCAAAAAAACTTTCAGATGCCGGGCTTCGTGCGGAAACCGATCTCTCACACGAAAGAATGAATAAAAAAATCCGCAACGCCCAACTAAAAAAGATTCCATACATGATCGTTATCGGCGAAAAAGAGGCGGCGGCGGGAGAGCTGTCCGTGCGGCTTCGGAGCGGCGAGAACATTAACAACATCGCCGTAGAAAAATTCATCTCTACGGTAAAGAGCCTCGTCGAAAAGCGATCCTCCGCCCTTTGGCCCGAGGAAAAATAACCGCAAAGGACGCAGAGAAACACAAAAAAGTTAATTAAGAATGAAATCGGTTTTTATTCCTTTGCGTACTCTGCGGCCTCTGCGGTGGAAATCGTGTACGGTGAGCTGTGGAAAGTGATCTGTTTGATAAGCCGAGTGACACTAAGCGGGATAAGGCGGGTGCGCCGTTGGCGGAGAGGGTGCGGCCAAAAAGTTTTGAGCGGTTCGTGGGACAGGAGCAGACGCTTGGCGCGGGAAAACCTCTCAGGAAACTGATAGAAGAGGACCGCTTCGGTTCGCTAATCCTCTGGGGGCCGCCCGGAAGCGGGAAGACGACGCTTGCGCGCATCGCATGCAATATAAGCGGACGGGTTTTTCAATCGCTCAGCGCAGTAGAATCGGGCGTAAAGGAACTCAAGGAGGCGGTGAAGGCGGCCGGGTTTTACGTCGACAGCGGAAAAAAATTCGTATTGTTCATAGACGAACTCCACCGCTACAACAAGACGCAGCAGGACGCGCTTCTGCCGCACGTGGAAAGCGGACTCGTAACATTAATCGGCACTACTACAGAAAATCCGTCGTTCGGGGTGATACCGGCGTTGCGTTCCCGTTGCCGAGTTGTGGAGCTTCGCCGGCTTTCGCTGGATGAAATCAAAAATATAGTGAAAGCCTCAATAAGCGATGCGGAAAACGGCTTGGGCGGTTCGGGCATCGCGATCAATGAGAACGTTATAGAAAAAATCTCTCTTTTTGCGGCGGGGGACGCGAGGATGGCGCTCACCCTTTTGGAGGAATGCGCCAATGCGGCGGGCGGCAACAAGGTCGATGAAAAGCTGGTGGAGGAGATATGCCAAAAGGCCAACCTTCTGTACGACAGGGCGGGACAGGCGCACTACGACCACGCATCGGCCTTTCAGAAATCGCTTCGCGGCTCGGACCCGGACGCGGCGGTTTACTGGATGGGGCGGATGCTGGAGGCGGGCGAGGACCCGCGTTTCATCGCGAGGCGGCTTATCGTAACGGCGGCGGAAGACGTCGGCAACGCGGACCCGACGGCTTTAATCCTCGCAATCGCCGCCGCCGAAGCGGTCGACAGAATCGGTCTGCCGGAAGGACGGATACCGCTTGCGCAGGCAGTTTTATATGTCGCGTCAGCGCCGAAATCAAACGCGGCTAAAAACGCCGTCGACGATGTGCTAAAACAGCTGCGTGAAAAGGGAACCGCGCCCGGAGTACCCAACCATCTGCGCGACACGAGTTACCGCGACGCCAAAAAGATGGGGCACGGCAAAGGGTACCGCTATCCACACGATTATAAAAACCACTATGTGGAGCAAACTTATCTGCCAGACGAGATAAGGGATATGAAGTTTTACACACCTTCACAGCACGGCCGCGAAGCCACGCTCGCACAGCGCCTGAAAGAGATAAAAAACCGATCGGGAAAATAGACGCGTTTAATCCGCTTGATCCTGAACACAGCGGCTTTGTTGTGAGTGTTACCCTTGCAGAATTGACGAAGCTTTTTCCACGTCTTCCTTGCTGCCGATGATGAGTGATACCCTTTGATGCAGACTTTCCGGAACGATATCGGTAATATTGCGCTTCCCGTCGGTAGCCGCCCCCCCGGCGTTTTCCGCAATAAACGCCAGCGGCGCGGCCTCGTATAAAAGGCGCAGTTTTCCTCTGGGCTTATCCGGGTTTTTATAGTCGATTGGGTACATAAAGATGCCGCCGTACAAAAGGTTGCGATGAAAGTCCGCAACCAGCGATCCGATATAGCGGCTGGTATACGGCCTGCCGGTGGATTGGTCCTTGTCTTTGAACCAGTTCACCATCTCCTTTGTCTTGTCGTCCCAATAGTGGTAATTGCCCTCGTTCACGCTGTATATCTTGCCCTTTGGCGGTGTTTTTATGTTTGGGTTCGATAAAATGAACTCACCCACGCTGGGGTCCAGCGTAAACCCGTGCACGCCGTGGCCGGTGGAGTAGACGAACATGGTGGACGAGCCGTAAATTGTGTAGCCGGCGGCCACAAGTTTTTTGCCCGGCTGAAGAAAATCCTCCTTTGCGCATTTCCCGCCGTTGGATATCTTTTTATAGATGCCGAAGATGGTGCCTATGCTGACGTTCGCGTCTATGTTCGACGACCCATCCAGAGGGTCGAACACCAGGACGTAATTACCTCCCTGGGGGTGTTTATCCGGGATTTTGATATATCCATCCTCTTCTTCCGACGCCATACCGCACAGGAAGCCGGTATGGTCCATTTTGTGAACGATTGTGGCGTTGGCAAAGACATCAAGCTTTTCCTGCTCCTCGTCCTGTACGTTTTTGTTTCCGGCCTTTCCGAGAATGTCCATCAGGCCCGCCTTGTTCACTTCCGATGCGATGACCTTGATGGCAACCGTCAGTTCGGACAGCATCTGTGAAAAATCACCGGATGCGGACGGGTGTCTGCGCTGTTCCTCCATTATCTGTTTGGTCAGGGTAGTTCCGAGCCGGTACGCCAATTCAGATAGCCTCTTTTCCTCTCTCTCCCGTGCGGATTCGGATAACTTCTTCTACGCTATGGACAAACAGCTTGCCGTCGCCGATTGCGCCGGTGCGCGCCGCTTCAGTTATTGTGTCGATCGCTTTTTCCACCTTATCGGCTTCGATAACGATTTCCAGTTTGATCTTGGGTATGAAGTCTATGTGGTATTCCGCGCCCCGGTAAATTTCCTTGTGTCCGCGCTGGCGTCCGAAACCCTTTACCTCGGTTATCGTCATGCCGCTTATGCCGAGTGCGTTGAGTTTTTCCTTTACGTCGTCAAGTTTATGCGGCTTTATGATTGCTTCGATCTTTTTCATTAAAACTAACCTCCTATGCTTTCTTCCGGATAGGCGTCAATATTGTGTATGGCGATATCAGAACCTGCCGTCTCGTCCTCCGGGGAAAGCCTGATCCCTAGTGTCGATTTTACCAGATAGTAAACCGCAAACCCAGCCGCGAGCGCTATGGAGATGGCTATAAGCGAACCTATAAGCTGGGAAACGAAGCTAACGCCGCCCATACCGCCCAGCGCTTTCTGCCCGAACACTCCGGCCGCGATTCCGCCCCACGTGCCGCAGATGCCGTGAAGAGGCCATACGCCCAGCACGTCGTCGATTTTCAATTTTTCCTGCTCCCAAGTGTAGCCCTTTACGAAAATGATTGCCGCCACGCCGCCAACGATTAGTGCCCCCAACGGGTGGAACAAATCCGACCCGGCGCATACGGCCACAAGTCCGGCCAGCGCGCCGTTATGTATGAAACCGGGATCGTTGTTGGAGACGAAAAGCGCGGCGAGTATGCCGCCGGCCATCGCCATCAATGAGTTTACCGCCACCAGTCCGGAGATGCCTCCTATAGCCTGGGCACTCATTACGTTGAAACCGAACCAGCCGACGCACAACATCCAGCTTCCAAGCGCAAGCATCGGGATGTTGCTTACCGGTATCGGCTGTGATTTTCCGTTTTCCCACCTCCCAAGCCTTTGACCGAGGATAATGACACCGGCAAGAGCCAGCCAGCCGCCCATGGAATGCACGACAACGGAACCTGCATAGTCGTGAAACGGCGCTCCGCCCAGCTTATCGAGCCACGAGCCTTCCTGCCCGAGGAATGTAATCCGGCCCCAGACCATCCCTTCGAACAGCGGGTAGACGAAACCTACGAATACGCCAGCCGCCAGAACCTGTGACCAAAATCTCGCGCGCTCAGCAATACCGCCGGAAATAATCGCGGGTATCGCCGCCGCGAATGTCAGCAGGAAAAAGTATTTTACAAGCCCGTATCCTTTATCTGCCGCTGAAATGGATTCCGCCGAATCGAGGAACGACATTCCATACGCAAGCGGAAAGCCGATAAGGAAATAGATGACCGTGGAGCAGGCAAAGTCACTAAGGATTTTAACGAGCGCGTTCACCTGGTTTTTCTTGCGGACGGTGCCGGCCTCCAGAAAAGCAAACCCGCCGTGCATGGCAAAAACCATGACCGCACCGAGCATTACGAACAAAACATCGGCACTGTTTTGTAAAGATGCGACCTCACTGGACATATGATTCCCCCCTCACTTTTGGAAAACGTTATGTCTGTAAAACGGCTCTTATAAAACCACAGATAGGGAGCCAAAGCAACCCGCTTACAGCGGGACGAAATATGTTAGCGCAACAGCGGGCAGCCGCGTAATAACTACCTGAAATGTAATTTCACGGCAATCCCTTGTATGGGCGGGCAACATACGGCAAAGCCGTTCCGCATAGCTCTTTTATTATTTTCTCTGCGTCCTTCGCGTACTCCGCGGTGATATAACAGCCTGTCTGTTTTAACCGTTTTGGATGACGCGCAAGATCATGTCGGCGGTAATAGCCTTCATGCAGGCGTGGTCGGTAAGGCATACTCGCTGGTGGCACGGCGCGCAGTCCTGCTTTTCTCTTACAATCGTCACGCAGCCGGCAAGCGGCGCGGTAAGGGCGGGATCAGTGGGACCGAAGATCGCGACGCTTTTTTTGCCGAGCGCCGCCGCCACGTGAAGCGGCCCGGAATCGTTAGCCACTATCCACTCGCACCTGTCCATTACGGCCGCCATCTCGCCGACCGTTGTTTTACCGGCAAGGTTTTTCACCCGCACGCCCGCTCGCGCGAGGTCATCGGCCTGCTCGGCCTCCTTAGACGTGCCGAAAAGGATTATCGCCCTGTCCGTATTTTCGATAACCTTATCGACGAATTCCTTAACGCTTTCGTCCGGCCATCTTTTCGCCGGGCCGTATCGCGCGCCAAGGGGTGTGCCAACGGTTCCGGATTCGATATTGAGAGCGGCGGCGAAGTTTTTTTCCTCAACCGTCAGCGGAAAGGCTGCGCTGCCGCCGGAGGGCGCCGCCCCGGCGCTTTTTGCTATCTCCATGTAGAAGTCGTTCATATGGAGGCCGCTTGGTTTTTCAAGCCTGTCGGTAAGGAGCCAGCCGCGAAAATTTCCGGAGTACCCGACACGTATCCGGCTTCCGGTTTTCCAACCGTTCCACGCCGACCTGAAAGAGTTGGTGAAAAGAAAAAGCGCGTCGTAACCTTCTTTCGACAACCCGGAGTGTGCCGCAGGTTCCCCGGAGCGGGTGAATTCCACCACATCATGCACGAACGGCTGGCGGCTGAATACGCTTCCGAAACCGGTGCGGGTGAGAACGCTAAGTTTTTCCGGTTTTAGCGCTTCCGATAGGGCCTTGATGGCCGGCAGCGCCATTATCATGTCGCCCAGCCAGTTCGGCGAACGAACAAGTACGCGCCGGATTTTTGCGTTGTTAATTGGCATTTATTTTTGGGGAAGTGGATCCCTGTTTAAGAGTGCCGTTTAAAGAGATATTCTTTCTATTAACTTTTAATGCTGTTAAGCAGCCTTTCTCTTACGCCAATAAGGGTCAGTCCGACCACCTCGCCGGTTTTTTCAACGTACCGCACGATATCCCCTTTCCCGATATCCACACCAACCGCCTTTTTTGGTTTTCCTATGCTTATATAAAGCACGTCGGCTTCTTCATCATAATCCCAATCCAGGTTTTCCTTTTTATCAGGTATCTCTATCGCTTCCATATTACTTCCCTCCGTTCGGACGGCTTATTTGTAAAATAGGCGGTAACAATGAATCCATCAAGTTCGCTAATTTCCTTGTGCGCTACGATTAGAATTTTTAACCCAAAGGTGTTGAATCATAGTACCTGACTGAAAGAAATTCACCGTAATCGCCTTTTTGAATCATATCCGGT
>JBHHVT010000091.1:0-9045 GCA_046754425.1 Nitrospinota bacterium
ACCCGGAGTGGAGGGGGCGGTGGTGTCTATTGTTACGCCAACCGCCGTGGAAGCGGTGCCTGTATTGCCCGCCGCGTCGGCCGCCTTGGCTGTAAGGCTGTGCGCGCCGTCGGAAAGCGCAGCGCTTGTCATGGTCCAACTGCCACCGGTCGCCGTCGCCGTACCGAGAGATGTCGTACCGTCCGTGTCGAACAGTTCGACCGTGCTGTCGGCCTCCGCCGTGCCGCTTACGGTCGGTGTGGTGTCGTTTGTTACCGCACCGTCCGAAGGTGATGTTATGGAAGGCGCGGCGGGAGCGGTAGTATCTATCGTTATTGTGAAACTGCCGGATGTTGACCAGTTGCCGGCGTCATCGCTCTCCTGAACGTATAACGTGTGCGTCTCCGTGTCGCCAAATGGGGTACCACTGTAGGTATAAGTTGTGGCGGGGGTAGCGGCCCATGCGCCGGCTGTTTCGGCGTCCAGTTGATATTGGTAGCTTCCGTTGCCGCCGCCGCCGGGAGACCATTCCCACGTCGGTGTAGTATCGTTCGTTGGCGTCGTGCCGGATACCGAGGGAGCGGTTGGCGCGGTTGTATCAATTGTTAGGGTAAGGCTGCCGGTAGGCGACCATGAACCGCTGCCGTCGGACACACTATTTTCTTGTACATATAGCGTATGCGACCCTTCCGTTTGGGCTGATGGTGTGTAGGTGGTACCGGTACCTTTTGCAGCACCCACCGTAAGATCGTTATCATCCAGCTTGTATCGGTAGTAGCCCGCTCCGCCGGCGGTTGTCCAACTCCACGTCGGCGTTGTGTCGTTTGTAGGCGTAGTGCCACTGACCGCCGGCGCGTTTGCATCTGTCGGAGTGACGGAGGCTTCGCTGGAGGCGGGTCCCTCGCCGATGGAGTAGTTGACCGTATCGGACAAAACAGATCCGTCCGAAACGGCCGTGACTATGTAGTAGTACGTCGTGCCGCCGGTAAGTCCGGGGTAGATGTCGCCCGACGCCGCACCGGCAATCTTGGTTCCGTTGGATATTGTAACGCCGGATGTCGTGCTCCAGTAAATGTTATACGATGTCGCGCCGGTTACCGTGTCCCATGTTACTGTCGCCTGATTGTCGCCCGCCGCAGCCGTAACGTTAGTCGGCGCAAGCGGCAACGGCCTAACCGACAAGGTGGCCGTGGCTGGAGTAACCGACCCGATGGTGGCGGTTATCGTCGTATCATTAGTCGAAATTGTAGCGGTTGGATCGGCCGGGTCCGGGATAGAACCCAGGCCTGTGCCGGTTGCGATGCCTGTGTTCGCAATGGTCGCAACCGTGGCTACGGATGAAGTCCACGTTACGGAAGAGGTCAGGTTTTGCGTGGTGGAATCGTCATACGTTCCCGTAGCGGTAAAGGCATACGTCGCGCCCTCGTCTATCGGTGCGGTTGGTAGAGTCACCGCAATACTGCTTAGTGTAGCGCTTGCGCTTACCGTAACTGCAACGCTGTTACTTGTAACGCCGCCCAAGACCGCCGTTACCGTTGCAGAACCGCTGCCGATGGCCGTGACGAGACCGGAACTGCTTACGGATGCGACGGAGTCGGCCGAGGAGGACCATGTGACGGATGACGTTACGTCCGGTGTGGAAGTGTCGTCATAAGCAGCCGTGGCTGTTAACTGTTGGGTGGCTCCAATGCTGGTGAGTGATGCCGTTGATGGGCTCAGCGTTATGCTGGTGAGTGTTACGGTTCCCGCGGTTACCGTAACCGTTGTCGAAGTGAAAACGGTACCCGACGTAGCCGTAACTATAGTTTGACCGGCCGATACGCCTGTTACGAGACCGCCTGCAGTGACTGTCGCCACTCCTTTTTCCGTGGAATTCCACGTAACGCTGGATGTAATATCGCCGGTCGAGGCGTCGCTGTATGTGGCGGTGGCGGTCATCTGCTGTGTGCCCGCTACCGTAATGGACGGGTCCGCGGGGGTAATGGCGATGGAGCTGATCTCCGACGACAGAGAGGACATCTTAATTGTGCCTGCCGCCGCGGTAGCGCCCGCCGTTACCGTTATGCCGGTCTGCGTGCCGCGATATAAAATCGTACCGCTCAAATCCTTGCCGAACATCCGCACAAGGCGGTTGGTGCCGGCGGCTACGCCCGTTAACGTCCCCTGCCCGGCTGTGCAGAGGAACGTGGCCGATACGTTCAAACTCTGGCCCGTATTACCGTCCCACACCTCGGCATAAATTGTATCGATGCCCGTGCCGGGACAATCTACGGCCTGCGAGGCCTGGTCCTCACCGGTGGAAGGTTTTGAGGAGACGTTGGCCGAACCGGGCCATTTTAGGCTGAAAGCGATACCTCCCGTATTCGCATCGCTGCCGGATTTCGCGCCGCTTCCGCAGGATGCCAGAAGCACGACGGCGGATATTAAAACGGCTAAATGCGAGCTTCTTAAACGCACGGCCTATTGTTCCCTGTTATATGTACGCCCCGCATTTTAATCATGGCTACCAGTTGATGTTTATATTTCCTGTTGACGGTGAGCTTGAACCACCGCCGCCGCCACCGCCGCCACCGCCGCCGGCCGCCGCGGCCAGCCCGCCAACCAGGACGGCGCCGAGAACATACATCATCGTATTGGATTTTTTCTTTTTAACTACCTGTACCTTTTGTATCTCTTCACCCGCGGCCATCGCCTTTAACGTATCCAGAACCTGTCCTTCCTTGCATGCCTCGCACGGCTCGGACCTGGAGTAAATTACCTTGTTGTCAAAAACGTTGACGACCTCCATCCTGAGAAGGTACTGGCCACCTTTCTGCAATACCGTGGAGGTTGCTATAAGTTCCGTTTGAAGGGTAAGCGCGACATCCTGCTGACATTCCACCGTTTTGCATTCCATGCTCTCGCCGGCCACGTCCCTGATGACGCTATCGACTTCGGTGTCGGTCAGGACATCGTATTTTTTACCAAGACCTTCCATGATCGCCGCCCGGTAGGCGGAAAGCTCCAATGCGGACAGTCCCTCGCCCTTTACGGGCATCAATACGACACGTTCCCTGGTTTTTGCGGCTAAAAGCGGCGAATAGATAATCAGAAACGATAGAACGAGCGCGATGACGCGCCTAGTACGGTTACTCCCCATTTATGCCCCCTATTTTCTAGTTGATAAACTAACATACATTTTCAGCAATATCAATAATAATAAATAGTTGCCCCACCAAGCTATTGAATAAACACCCGAAGTGCAGGCCGGTTTAATAATAATAAAAGTGTGGCGGAGTGCGGTTGGAAACTATCGCGGAAATGCCGTTTGGGCGCGGTTACCTTTTAAGAATTTTTTCGAGCTTTTTCATATTATCGTCGGAATAACCGGTGATGGTCAAAAGCACTTTATTTTGGTCGTCCAATACCACCGTATGGGGAATCGTCTCAAATTTATAAAGTTGCTGTACTTTTTTACCGCTCATAACAATTTTCGACGGCGAACTCGAAAGGGTGCCCAGGAAGGCTACTATCTGCTCCCTGGGAAGTTTAACCGCGTGAACCGAGACAAACTCCACGTCCGCGTACTTCCTTTCAATTTTTGCAAGCTGCGGCATTTCCATTTTTGATGTTATCGATTTTGCGGACCAGAAATTCAGGACCTTCACCTTGGCTTGCGACTTGTTGAGTCTGTAGATTTTTCCTTCCAGGGTCCGACCCATGATATTGGGAGCTATGTCGCCGACTTTCAGGCCCTCCGCGGCAAACGAGGACGTTTTCGGCACGAAGGCGTAGGATATCTCTTTCGACTCCCCTTTGGCGACTTTGATGGTTGTTTTATACGTCTTAAAGTTCGGGTTTTTCAATTCGATAGTGTGTTTGCCTACCGTGACTTCATTAATCATTTGCGGCGACGGGCCGATCTTCTTCCCGTCGAGATATATATTACCCCAAGGCATCACGGAAACCGAAAGCGAACCGGTGGGGAGCTTATTAAGCGTTATGTTCAGTTTGGCGGTCTTATCGGTCCGTACATTAATCTGCCTTGTAACGGCGTCATATCCTTCGGCGTTGATTTTTATCTTATACCTGCCGACGGGAAGTTTTTTATTGTTTACCGGCGTAGTCCCCATCTCCCTGCCGTCCAGATACCACTTGGCCGGCGGCGTTGATACAAGCTTAAGGCTGCCGGAGTTTACGGCAAGCCGTGGATTCAACGATGCGACCTTGTCAGTGGCAATCTTCACCTTACGCGTCCAGGGCTTTTTGCCCGCCAGCCTGACATTCACCTTGTAATTTCCCGGCGGCAATGTTTTTTCCACCGGCGCTTTTACAATCACCTTGCCGTTAATAATTACCGTAGCGCCCGCAGGTCCCGCCACCTTCAGCTTGCCGATGGCGGGTATCGCGGCGGCTTCAATGGAAAACTCTTCGTTCTCGGCAATCCTCACCACCTTTTTCCAGTCCTTATATCCCTCCCTTTTAACCAGCAGTTTATGCTTGCCGGTTTTTATTTTCTTTTGCTTTACGGAACCGTGTCCGACAAGTTTTCCGTCTATATAGACCTCCGCCTCACTGCCGGCGCCAATCGAAAGCGATCCCATTACGGGAGCTTTTGGAACCGCTTTTACCTCAGCCGGTTTTGGCGGTGGGGGAACCTCTTTCGGAACAGGCGCAGTTGCGGGAGCGGTCTCTTCCGGGACCGGAGCCGGCGCGGGCGGCGGGGGCGCCTCTTTTGGAGACGGTGCGGGCGCGGGAGTTTGAACGGCGGGAGGAGCCTGCTGTACCGCCCGCGAAACTTCCATTTTGTCCTTTTGGCCCATCATGAACCAGGCGGCCCCGCCGCCGACCGCTATAAGCGCGATAACCGCCGCGCCGATGAGCATGCCCGATTTTTTCTTTGGCCCAACCGCGAATTGGGACCTGTCCATTATCATGGTTTTGGTGCCGGAAACGTCGATTCCGCCGCTGCTCTCGTCGGCCAGCCCCTTTACCGCTCTCGCCAGCGCGTCTACAAACGCCGTACAGGTTGGATACCTCTCCTGCGGATTCTTGGCGAGAACTCTCATAACCACCTTGTCGATGGCCGGATGAAGCCGCGTATCCATCACGGTAGGCGGAACCGGACTTTCACGAACGATTTTATAAATAACGCTGGATACGTTACTGCCGGTAAAGGGCCTTGTCCCGGTAAGGAGTTCGTAGAACATCACGCCAAGCGAGAACTGATCGCTCCTGCCGTCAACTTCGTGATCCTGCACCTGCTCCGGCGACATATAGCTGGGGGACCCGACCGCGCGCCCGGTGCTTGTGATGTGCGAAGCCGATGATTGGAGCTTCGCCAGACCGAAATCCGCGATTTTGCAGTCGTTGTCTACAGTAAGCATTATATTTGCCGGTTTAATGTCCCTGTGCCAGATACCCTTGCTGTGGGCGAAATCGAGGCCGGAGGCGATCTGCCTTGTGAAATTAATTAGGGTGTCGATGTCCGGTCTTTTACCCGCGGGCTGGAACTTGGTAAGGCTGCCACCCTCCATGTATTCCATAACGATGTATGTCATGTCCTCTGCTTTGCCGAGTTCAAAGAGCGTGACGATGTTCGGGTGGTTGAGCTGTGCGGTCGCTTTCGCTTCCAAATCGAACCGCTTCATCATCTCGGCTTCCTGCTCAGGATCGCCGAATGCCTCGTTTTTGATTGTCTTTATGGCGACAATTCTGTCAACGGCCGGATCCCTGGCCTTAACGACCACGCCCATGCCGCCTTTGCCCAGTTGTCCCAGTATTTCAAACCGGCCTATCTTTTCCGATTCTCCGCCCATGAAACCTCAATATAGCAAATAAAAAGACACGTGTAATTGCCCAACTTATTAAACCACAACGTTGATGTGTAGGCGATACTCATCTGGAAGTAATTGAGAATATAGCGGCTCTAAATATTTACCTCTTCAGGCTGGTTATGCTAGGCTCTATCGGATAGTTAACATAACATTGTGGAAATAACGGTGGAGGTTTGGCGCTCAATGAAAGACGACGACACTATTTCTTTTTGGAATAAGCTGGAGGCCGCGATATTTCCTCTTGCGGCGGCGATAATAGGTGTCGGATACACAGTGGCGATATTTGTAAACAATCCGGTACAAATCGTCCTGCATTCGCCTCACGCGATTATTTTGATTGTAATTCTTTTAAGTATCGCTTTTTTTCCGATCCGGTCGGTATACCTTCAGTTAAAAACGCCCGAACATGAAAGTCAACGGGAGGTTGATAACTCTTAACGGAGCACCTGGCAGTTGCGCCGGTATATCGCCGCCAGACGCGGTCTGGTTATAATCACGGTATGAAGCGTAAACGTCTTTACATTATCGATGGTGCCGGATTTTATTTTCGCGCCTTTTACGCGATTCGGGGCCGGTTCAACGCGCCCGACGGTACGCCCACGAACGCCATTTACGGATTCGCCCGCATGTGCGAGAAAATCGTGCGGGATGAAAAACCTGACGCGCTTTTAATCGCGCTGGATTCAAAGGAAAAAACTTTCCGGCACGAAATGTTTCCGGAATACAAATCACACCGGCCCGCGATGCCGGAGGAGCTTGCCGTACAGCTTCCATACATAGAAAAGCTTATAACGGCGTACAACATACCCGTGCTGAAGGAACCGGGCCTTGAAGCCGACGACCTGATAGGTTGCGCGGCCCGGCTCGCGGAAAAAAAAGGCTACGAGGTCGTCATCGTAAGCGGCGACAAGGATTTGATGCAGCTTATCGGCGATGGAATTACCATGTTCGACCCGCTTAAAGATAAAAGAATCGGCGTGGAGGAGGTAAAGGAAAAGTTCGGCGTGGAGCCGGCGCGGGTGATGGATGTGCTCGGTCTTTGGGGCGATGCGTCGGACAACATTCCCGGCGTTCCGGGTGTGGGAGAGGTTACGGCAAAAAAACTTGTTGCACAATTCGGCGATATTGAAAACCTCATTGAAAACGCCGACGATATCAAAAAGCCGAAACTGCAAAAGGCCGTCATCGAAAACGCGGATAAGGCGAGGCTCAGCCGCGACCTCGCGACAATAAAAACCGATCTCGATTTAAAAATAGATCCGGACTCATGGATGGTACAAAATCCGGACCAAAAAGAGCTGGCCGCGCTTTTCACGCAACTGAACTTCAAGACCTTCCTGAAAGAATTGGCGCCCGCGAAAACTGAAGTAAAGAGGTCTTACAAAACTGTTTTGACCGAAAGTGATTTGAACGGTCTTTTATCAAAACTAAAAGCCGCAAACGGGTTTGCGCTGGACACGGAGACCACGTCCACCGAACCGATGCGGGCAAAGCTGGCGGGGCTGTCGTTCTCCACTAAAAACGGCGACGGCTGTTACATCCCGCTGGGGCATGATTACGTCGGCGCGCCAAAACAGCTTGATAAAAACAGTGTGTTAAAAAAGCTGAAACCGATTCTTGAAAACCCGCAAATCGAAAAGTACGGACAAAACATCAAGTACGACTACATCGTCCTTGCAAGGGAAGGGATAGAAACGGATCCGCTCACTTTTGACACCATGCTCGCCTCGTACCTGCTCAGTCCGGAAGAGCGCAGGCATAACCTGGGGCATCTATCGGAAAAATATCTGGGACACGAAATGATTGAATACAAGGACGTGGCCGGCAAAGGGGCTAAGCAGGTTTCCTTCAATCAGGTAGAGATAGAGCCTGCCGCGGAATATTCGGCGGAAGACGCGGATATTACATTCAGGCTTTCAGGCATTCTTAATAAAGAGATACAAAAAAACGGTTTGGACGATCTCTTTAACAAACTTGAAATGCCGCTTATAAAAATCCTCGCGCGGATGGAGCAAAACGGTATCGCCATCGACGCCAAACTGCTGTCAGGTTACTCCAAAGAGCTTGATAAAAAACTAAAAATAATCGAAAAACAGATATACATCGAGGCTGGGGAGGAGTTCAACATAGCCTCCACCAAACAGCTTGGAACGATACTTTTTGACAAACTGAAACTTCAAAAAGGGCGCAAAACCAAAACAGGCGTATCAACCGACCAGAAGGCGCTGGAAGCTCTCGCGGGCGAACATCCCGTTCCGGAACTGGTTCTTCGCTACCGCGGCCTCGCGAAACTTAAATCTACTTACGTGGACCCTCTGCCGGAAATGGCTCTGCCGGAAACCGGGAGAATCCACACTTCCTTCAATCAGGCCATGGCGGCGACCGGCAGGCTGAGCTCTTCATCGCCCAACCTCCAGAACATACCGGTGCGCACCGAGGAAGGACGGAAGATACGCGAGGCATTCATAGCCGGCGGAAATAGCGTCCTGATCTCCGCGGACTATTCGCAGATGGAACTCCGCATCCTCGCGCACCTTAGCGGGGACAAACTATTGATAGAATCATTCAATAACGATGAAGACGTGCACGAAAGAACGGCGCGTGAAATATTCGGGGCTTTCGCAGCCGCTGAAACGAGAGCCGCCGCGAAGGCGGTAAACTTCGGGATAATCTACGGACAGACCGGTTTCGGGCTTGCCCGTCAACTTGGGGTCTCAAGGGGGGAGGCGCAAAGCTATATCAAAAGTTACTTCGAGCGTTACAGCGGAGTGAAGGATTTCATAGAAAACACGAAAACCGAGGCGCGAAAAAACGGTTACGTAAAAACCATGGCGGGCCGAAAACGCTCGCTTCCGGAAATAACGTCATCAAACAGGAACCTGCGCGAGATGGCGGAAAGAATGGCGGTAAACACCATCGTCCAGGGAAGTGAAGCCGACTTGATAAAAATGGCGATGATCGGAATAGACTACAAACTTAAAAAGAAGAAAACAGTAATGCTCCTGCAGGTTCACGACGAACTTATCTTCGAAGCGCCGAAAAGCGAACAAAAGGGAGTGACACCCCTTATCAAAAAAACAATGGAATCGGTCGAACGCCTTTCCGTACCTTTAAAAGTAACCGTATCCGCCGGGCGAAACTGGGGAGAACTGCACTAGTCCGCTGGGCGGACAGCAAGTTACGGCAAAGCCGGCCCGCTAGCCCGAATTATTCATGAAGAAATTGAATTTTCAAATTATAGGTCGTAACC
>JBHHVT010000092.1:0-9004 GCA_046754425.1 Nitrospinota bacterium
CCACAGACCTTCAACGCGTCTTAACTGTTTTTTTGCCTGAAGATGGGTTGAGACGTCAAGCAGGTCGAGACCTTCCGCGTTTCCGCCGCCCTCCACGCCATGCGGGTCGGACAGTTTATTGCCAAGCATCTGGTAGCCGCCGCATATGCCGGCAACGTTGCCGGAATATTTTGCGTACTCTTTTATCTCCTTGGCCCAACCGGTTTTTTCGAGCCAGCTAAGATCGGCCAAAACGTTTTTCGTCCCCGGCAGTATCAAAAGTTCCAAACCATCCAGATCTCTCGGACGCGAGAGGTAACTTAAATTTACCGAAGGTTCGCGCATGAGCGACCCGAAATCAGTGAAGTTTGAAATGTGCGGAAACCTTATTACCGCTATGTTAATCTTGCCGTCGCGTAAAAACTCCAGCGGGTCGGTAACATTTTCAAGCGGCAGGCTGTCCTCGTGATCTATCTCTATTCCATTAAAATACTGAACCAACCCCAGAACAGGCAATCCGGTTTTCTTTGCCAGAATCTTTATTCCATCGTCAAAAAGTTTCGGGTCGCCCCTGAAACGGTTAATAATGATTCCCTTAACAAGCCTCCGCTCACCCGGTTCCAACAGTTCGAGGGTTCCCGTGACCTGCGCGAAGACGCCGCCCCTGTCGATATCCGCCACAAGCAGTACCGGAGCGCCGCATCGCATCGCTGTGCGAAAATTCGCAATGTCGTAACTGCGCAGGTTAACCTCAGCGCACGAACCGGCGCCTTCTATCACGACGAGCTCATAATCGTCGCGCAGTCTTTCCAGACTTTTCATAAGTATTTCGAAAAGTTCGGAACGGTCGCTCCTGAAATCAGATGAAGAGACGTCGCCCGAAGCGATGCCGCGCAGTATCATCTGAGAGCGGCAGTTCGCGCCCGGTTTTAGTAAAAGAGGGTTCATATCAACATGCGGCTCTATCCGCGCGCACTCCGCCTGCACCACCTGCGCCCGTCCTATTTCGCCGCCGCCGTGGGTGACAAATGAATTGTTGGACATGTTCTGCGTTTTAAACGGCGCTACTCTTAAACCGATGTCGTTATAAATCCGACAAAGCGCCGCCGCGATGACGCTCTTGCCGACATCGGAACCAGTGCCGAAAAGCGCGATGCATGAAGCCTTACTGTTCAAAATCAGCCGCTCCTAAAAAGCATAAAAGTTTCCCCTCCCGTGAAGGGAGGGAACTAAGGGGATGGTGGTCTCTCCGCTGTCCCAGCCGTGACTTGAGCATAAATAGATCTTATTATCCTTTTTACGCAAGAACTTTGTTTACCGCATCGACGATTTCCCGCGCGCTGTTATAAGCATTTTCCGAAGGAGCTTGCGGCCTCTCTATCATGACAACGTGTATGCCGCAAAGGCGCGCGGACTCTACCTTTTCGATTACTCCGCCTTCTTTGCCGCTATCCTTCGATACGATAACCCCGATACCGTACTTTTTTATAAGCTCCACGTTAGTCCTCGTCGAAAAAGGGCCGCGTCCTGTGATAACGTATTTTTCGTCAAGTCCCGCGTCGCGGCAGGCGGCGGCAGATTCCGCATGCGGCAAAACGCGCGCGTAAAGTTCGAGATTTTTGTTTTTTGCAACGGCGGCGTACTGCGCAAGATTCCGTGAGCCTGTCATAAGCAAAACCGGTTTATCAAACGAGAATGCCCGTTCCGCAGCCTCATCATGGTCTTTGACATAGATAATCCTCTCGTAATCGTAATCACTGCGCGGCCTTACGAAGGCGATGTATGGAACACAAACCGCTTCCGCCGCCTCTTTCGCGGCAGCACTTGCCGCCTCCGCGAACGGGTGTGTGGCGTCGACGATAGCGCTTATGCCCTTTTCCGTAACGATTGCCGATATCCCGTTAACATCCAGCTTTCCGATGCGGCGCGTTATACGCGAATGATTGCCGACGTACAGTGCGTTATCCGTCGCGGTGGATACGTATACGTTAAAACCCGCTTCGGCAAGTAGTGTTGCGATGGCCGCCGTTTCGCCTGTTCCGCCCAATAGTAAAATCAAAACCTCTTGCCTCTATACCCGCGCGGCGTTACGAAACGTTCGTCGATCGTCATCGAATCGTTGTTGCCGATGATGACGACTGTCATCATTCCGATGTCCTCCTTGAGGAAATTGTCCAGATCCGTGAGAATGATTTTTTCTTCTCCGTCGTAACCGACACTCGTGCATACACCCACGGGCGTCCCGGGTTTTCTGTAATGGCGAAAAATTTCCGCCGTCTCAATGAGCTGATTCACTCTTTTTTTGCTTCGCGGATTATAGAGCGCGCATGTAAGGTCCGCCCCTGCGACCGCTTCCACTCTTTTTTTAATCGTCTCCCACGGCACCAGCAGGTCGCTAAGGCTGATGCTTGCAAAATCGAGCATAAGCGGCGCTCCGAGACGCGACGCCGCCGCGCTCGCGGCGGTAACGCCGGGCACTACCTCTATCGGCACGCTTAACGAATCTTCTTTCGCAAGTTCAAAGGCGAGACCGGCCATCCCATAAATACCCGCATCGCCCGACGAGATAAGACCCACCGTTTCGCCGCCACCCGCGCGCGTTAACGCAATCCTGCAGCGGTCCGTCTCCTTAGTCATGCCGGACGAGATAAGTTCCTTGCCTTTCGTGATGTCGCTTACGTTATCGAGGTAGCGTTTATAGCCGACTATTACACTGCACTCTTTAATCGCCTCCTCGGCGCGGTGGGTGCGGTCCAGCCTTCCGCCGGGGCCTATCCCAACGACAAAGAGTTTTCCTTTGCTATCGCTACGGTTATCCCGTCGTATGCCTGCTTTTGTTTTATTAATGTTGTCCTCCTTCCCGCCAGCAGCGCCGCCGGTTCCGCGACGGCCGGCAGGTTGACGCTTTTAGAAACGAACTCTGAATGAGCGAACTCCCGCGTGGACGAACGGATGTCGTCAGACGGTATGAACCTCAGCGGCAGTTTCATCTCTTTCGCCGCCGCGATTAACCCATCTTCTTTGGACTTAACATCCGCCGACGCCATAAGCCGCACCTTCCCGATGTCTAAACCAGCCTCTTCGAGCGCGGCTGTTACCGACCGCACGATCTCTACCGCCTCTTTGCCCTTGCGGCAGCCTACGCCGACGATAATATTCTTTGCGGCATCAACCGTGGTCGATATAACCGGATCGGCTCCTACGGCGTTACCGACCGCGAAAGCCAGTTCGTTAGCGCCGCCCTCGTGTCCGCTTAAAAGACTGACCGCGTACCTGCCACCGACGTCCATCTGGACAACCGCCGGATCGGTTTTCTTATCCTTAATATGCCGGGATATGGCGCGCACCACCGCTCCGCACGGCGCGATATAGACAAGACCGTCGTATCTGCAGAAAATCTCGTCCGTAAGTATTGTTACTTTTGGAAATCTTTTTGCGTCGGTTTTTTCATTTGATCTTTCGTGCACGTATCCGTCGCCGTTCGGAAAAACCTCCATCAGCCTGTTTACGAGTCTGGCCCCCTCGTCGGAAAGAGTGATGAACGCAATATTATTCATTAATTAACCTTACGGTTCTTTAACTGTTGTGGCTTGCAAACAAAAGATTGTCCTCCCCTTTTCAAGGTGAGGTGTCCCGCTCCTAGCGGGACGGAGGGGTTTAAATAGGAAAACCACCCCACGCCCCTCATTTTTAACAAAGGAGGGGACAATGTAAGATTACCAATCATCGTTAGTAATCTTTTATTTTTTTTATGCGTATCCATCTACTTTGCTTTTCTGAATCCGTGCGAAAATGCGGGGTCGTAAAGTTTGGACTCCTGCCTTTCGGGGTCGAGCGCCCAGCCGACGATTATCATCGCCGTTTTGGTAATTCCAGACGAGTCGATTTTTTCCGCGATGTCTGTAAGAGTACCGCGCAGTATCTGCTGATCGGGCCACGACGCGCGATAGACGATTGCTACCGGGCAGTTATCGCCGTAGTGGGGAAGAAGTTTTTCTACAACGCTGTCTATCCTTTGCACGGAAAGGAAAATGCAAAGAGTCGCCTGGCTTTTGCCGAGTGCGTCCAGCTCCTGCTCCGGCGGTACGGGTGTGCGGCCCGCAGTGCGCGTAAGGATAACCGTCTGTACGGAGTTCGGCACGGTGAGCTCCAGGTTAAGAGCCGCCGCCGCGGCCTGAAAGGAGCTTATGCCGGGGATGGTTTCGTACTCTATTCCCAGTTCATCCAGATGCCTCATCTGTTCGCGTATCGCACCGTATATCGACGGGTCTCCGGAGTGCAGACGAATAACGTCCATGGATTCATCACGCGCTTTTATGAAAAGCTCGGTTATCTCATCGAGGTCGAGTTCCGCGGAGTTAAAACGTTTGGCGTTTTCCGGCAATAGTCCGATAACCTCATCGCTCACTAACGAACCGGCGTAGATGCAGCAGGAACAGTTTTCAAGCAGACGCCTGGCTTTTATGCTTAACAGCTCCGGGTCGCCCGGCCCCGCGCCGACAAAATAGACTTTCACTTTTTATCGCTCCCGCCCGCGTGGATAAGTATCGTTGAAAGGTAGCCTGTTTCCGGCGATTGGTTTTTAAGTTTTCGCAGGTCCATCTCGATGCGCTGTCCCTCCATGCCGGCGTACGCGACGAAAACCGCGTCATCCATTACGCCCGCCCCTTCCAGAACATCCAGTGTCGCCTGCAGCCGTTTTCCTACTTTCATAAGCACAACGGTTCCGCCTCTATTTAACGCCTCCTTTAAAGGAGTGAAATCGTCCGCGGACGGGATTATCGTTACAGGCTCTTTCGCCTCCCCCACGGGAAAATTTGTAAGCGCCGCTACGTTTGAAAAAGCGGTAACGCCCGGCACGGTAAAAACCTCCGCCTCAGGCATGACCTCCTTCAGTGCGCGCAGAAGATAAATGTAAGTGGAATATAAAAACGAGTCACCCAGCGTAACGAAACAGGCGTCGCTACCCGTCCTTAGAACTTCCGCAATCTTTTCCGCCGACTCCTTCCACCTTTTATTCAGTTCCATCTTGTCGGTCACCATCGGAAAGAGCAGTTCGTGTACATTCGTATCGCCGTTAACGTAGTTGCCGATTATCGCGTACGCGACGCTTTCCGATTTCATCCTCGCCTTCGGCACAAAAAGATGTTTACATTTTTTTAAAAGGTTCGCGCCTTTTACCGTAATAAGTTCCGGATCGCCCGGCCCTACGCCGATGCCGTAAAGCGCGCCCGTCTTCACTGCTTCTCCCTGTGTGGCATGCTCGCAGAAACTGGGCATTGCCTGTTTTGGAAGTCTCGTTTTCCCCTCATCGGTTTACGAGGAGGGGTGCAGGGGTGGTGTCCTTTTTCTTTTAAGAAAAAACCCCTCCGACGCCGCGCGCCACCTCCCCTTGAAAAGGGGAGGAAAATTATGGTTGTCTCCCTTATTCGGGAATCAGGGGTCTTCACTGCGTCTCCCCATTTTGTATAAGAAGGACTATTGTCATGGACGGCGCCTTGTAACAGCCAAGTTGCTCAATAGTAAGTTCCATAATCTTTTCATTTGACAGGCTCAGATTTTCGCAGATAAAAATCTGCCGGCCGGAAAGCATTTTTGCCAGATTGTGCGCCCAGACTATCGACTCGTCCCTTCCGCCCAGCACGGCAATCTTTTCATACTGCCGGTACGATTCCATATCCGTATCAGGGTCATGGCCGTGCGCGCTGATTATCTTCGCGTCGAGCCAGTCCATCCCCAGCCTGGCGAACGCTAACTGTACGGAGCTGACGCCGGGTATGACGTCGCAGTTCTCAATGCCGAAACGTTTTATAACCGGTTTGGCGAGACTGGAAATGCCGGGATCGCCGCTTACCAGAACCGCGATGCGCTGCGTTTCATACCTCCTTTTTATTTCATCGATTGTCTTTTGCACATTGGCGTTCACAGTCACTCTTTCCATGCCGTTTTCCTGAAAAAGCGAGAGAAGCCGTTTCGAGCCTATAAGGCAATCAGATCCAGCCGCCGCCGTCCGCGCCTCCCCGGAGAGGTAGCCGTCGCTGCCAGGGCCGCAGCCGATAATAGTAATCGGTTTTATTTGTTCCATAGCCCCAGGTTGCCGCTATGGCCGATAACTTCCCCCTGCATATCGACGAGGGCAACCGCGATTTCAAACTTCTTATTAACACGCTTATAAACCGCTTCGCCGATTCTATCGGCAAGTTCGTTTGCCAGCGTTTCCCGGTCCGACTGTTCGAGCTCGGTAAAGATGCCCTCCACTGTGACGCTATCCGAACTCTGCAGTCCCAAAACCTCCGCGGCGACCGACGACACAACCGGCAGCGCGCTTTGGGAGCGCGATGAGTGGGTATCGAAGTCGCCCGCGATGAGTTTTGCCAGCTTGCCTGGATGCCCCATGGCGAGAAGAGCGTTTATACTTTTTTGCGAGGCGGCATCGAGCATGAAACCCCACTCGTTGCTCACCTCTATAACCTGCTCCGACGAGACGTTAAGCTGTTTTAACGCGCTGCGCGTACCGATGTTGCCCGCCGTGAATATCGGAGTATTGACGCCGCCCGCAACCGCAACGTCGAGGGCGCATTTAAGCGATTCCTGAATCGCCGGGTGGCTATACGGCCGCACTATGCCGCTTGTCCCAAGCAGTGACAGACCGCCTTTGATACCGAGCCTCGGATTAAAAGTTTTTTTCGCCAACTCCTCGCCGCCCGGTATGGACAGTTTTACCCTAAGCGGTTTAACCGTTATTTCGCTGACGGCCTTTTTTATCATCTCCCTCGGTACGGGGTTGATGGCAGGCTCACCGGGTGGAATCTGGAGGCCCTTTTTTGTGACCGTCCCCACCCCTTCACCGGCGTCAAACGCTATTCCTTCGCCGCCGCTCCATGATACTGACGCGACAATATTCACGCCGTCCGTAATGTCCGGATCGTCACCCGCAAACTTTTTCACTACCGCTTTCGCCGCGTTTCCTTCAAGACTGTAGTTCTCTACCGGCATAGATATGCGCTTGCCGCCCGGAAGAGAAATATCGACCTCATCGGGTAGACTGCGGCCCGTAAGCAGTGCCGCGGCAGCCTTTGCCGCCGCGGACGCGCATGTACCGGTAGTAAATCCTTCGCGCAGCAGTTTCACCCGCCACTCTTCTCTCTGCTCCAGAGGCCGCCCAGCATGGCACCCAGCATGACCGCGAACGCGAACCCCTGAACGGTCTGGCCGACATCGGCGTGAAACCTTTCGGCGTCGTTAAGCGACAGCATGTATCCGCCCAGTCGCAGGACTATCCACAAACCTGTGGAGACCAGGATTCCTTTAAGTAGTGTTCCGTTAAATGGCAGCTTCCTTTCAAGCAGCGCCAGAAAACCTCCGGCAACTACGCCGAAGACGGCTCCACCAATCGCAAAGGTCATCATGTTAAATACGAGGCTCTCCTCAAGAACAAAGACGCCGGTCAGTTCATTCAGCGCTATCAGAACCCAACCGCACAAGATCCCCGATATGGAGCCGATAACTATCCCTTTTCTCCATTCGATATCCGTTAGAGTCGTCGTCTGCCTGTTACGAACTGTTAGTGGCATGGCATACCGATGGCGTGCCTTAGATCATGGAAAGTATCGTGCGCGCCCGCCGCCACGGAGTCCAGGCCGTAAGCAATTATGACCAGTGCGAAGGCCGTAGACGCGACAGCCAGCGCCGCCCAGATCGCTTTATGGTTAACGGACTGCGTTACTGCAATTACGTTTTTCATTTAATCCTCCTGTAAAAAATTGAAATTATCTGTTAATACCGTTGTTATTCGTACTTGCGCTTACATTATTATTCCAGCGATCCAGGAAAACCAGATCGTTTATTGGCAGACGCTCTCTCCACCCTGCCGATTCGAGCTCCGGTTTATCGTAAAACTTTTTCGGCGTGCCTACGCACAGGTACGCTATCGGGACGATGTGACCGGGGATTTCCAATATCTGTCTCAATGTATCCTTTCGCAGAATACTGACCCAGCCGACCCCGATGCCTTCGGCCCTTGCCGCAAGCCAGAAGTTTTCTATAGCACAGCATACGCTGTACTCGTCCGTTTCCCGCATGCTGTGTCTTCCTATGACAAACGGCTCGGAACGGGTGGGGTCGCAGGTGACGCATATGTTAACGGGCGATTCCATTATTCCTTCGAGCTTTACGCTGTCGTATAGTTTTTTTCGTTCCCCGGTCAGGTAGTTGGACGCTGCCTGGTTCTCACGCTCGAAACATTCCTTTACCTTCTTTTTGGTTTTTGGATTGCGAATCACTATAAAATTCCACGGCTGCATAAAACCGACCGACGGCGCATGATGGGCCGCTTTAAGAAGCTTGTAAATCAGGTCATCCGAAATGTCCGCAGGTTCAAAATTGCGCACGTCCCTTCTTTTAAAAATTGCGTCGTAAACCGCATCTATATCCCTCACGGTAAACCTGTCACTTCCTATCACAATAATTCTCCCTCGATTTTTCGTTAATGTTAATGGTGATGGTCATTGTGCGGGTTTTCGGACAGGTATACTTTTGCCTCGTCCTGTTTCATCTGTACAAAAACCTTGTCGTCCGGCTGAAGGCGAAAGTGTTCTCTGGGCTTCAACTCCAGATTCCTTACGTCATCCAGCGGCCGCGACTCCCCGATGCGCTTGATAACGAGCTTCACCAAAAGTTCGTCGTACCCCAGGTTTTTGCCGAATACAACCTTAACGTGCGGGTACTTACGCGCCTCATTTTTCATCATGGCAGGTATGTCGGTGCGGGTGTGCAGGCCGAGGTGCAGGAAGTACGGGATAAGAACGATTTCAGTCGCGCCCATCTTTACGCACTTTTCAAAAGTCTCCGGGAAGTGCGGGCCGAGCCTCTCCATATAGCATGTCTCCACCATGGCGCTGACGCCCAGTTCCCTTAGCCGCGATGCAACCTTTTCCATTCCTTTTCCGGCGTCCGGCACCCGGCTGCCGTGTCCCATAAGGATGACCGCGGTTTTTTCTTTGTCCGTCATTTCAACTTCCATTCC
>JBHHVT010000093.1:0-8975 GCA_046754425.1 Nitrospinota bacterium
TAACAATCGTCTCAAGTTGAGACTCCATAAAACTGTTTAACCGCTCGTCCAGAGACTTTGAAATCTGCTCCCGGAAGATATCGGCCGCTTCGGCTTCCATGAATTCGCGCAGTGATTTTTCAACGGAGTCGCGCACAGCGTCACCCACATCGATTGGGGAGACCTCTGGAACCTCGATACCGGCATCGGCTTCAGCCATCGGTACCGGCGTTTGTTCAGAACCGGCCTCGGCGCTCTCCGCAACCGGCACTTCCGCAACCACCTGTCCGGTTACAACTTCTACCGCCTCGGCTTCCGTGGCATCATAAACAAACTCTTCTTCATCAACGGCCTCGGCTACCTCTTCAAGCTGTTCGTCCGATGACTCGATATCCGTGTTTTTGAATACCTCATCGAGAATTTCATCTGCTTTGTCCGCTTCCGCCTCCATTACGCCCGCATGTTTCACCGCCTCGTCATCAGTTTCAATAACGCTTTCGGCCGCTTCTTCCGCTTTTTCGGGTTCATCGGCGGGCAGGGCCGTTTCCGTACAGGTTTCCGCCCCTCCGGAGATATCCTTGAAAGCCGCGTCCAGATCGTCGTCCACCAGTTGATCGTTTGCAAGAAAAGTCCCCGCTTCCCTCACAGCGCCGGTAACGGGCGGCTCTTCGGCTCCCTCCTCGGCTATCTCTTCCAATCCATCAAGATCCATATCGACGCCGTCTATGTCCAGCCCTTCGGAAAGAATATCTTCTTCATCCTCGTCGTCCAGAGCATCCTCGATCTCTATATCGTCACTAATCACTTCAAGCTCCTCATCGCCCTCTTCGTCGGTAACAGCCGCTTTCTCCGAATCCGCGCTCTGTTCAGACGTCAATTCCAGCAGGGCGTCCTGTTCCGAACCGGCGGCGGCGTCAGTAGCCATCTCTTCGTAAGCCGTTCCCGCTTCTATCTCAAGATCGTTTTCCGCAACGAGACCTATTTCAGGCTGTACGCCACTCTTTTCCGCCGAAGCGCCGCCGACTGTAAGGTGCCTGACGGTATCGATAAATTCGCCGGATTTGAACGGTTTTGTAATGTGGGCGTCCGCTCCGACCGTCGTTCCCAACTTTTCGTCATACTCCTCAAGCTCGCCGGACAGCAATACAACGGGGATATCTTTTGTTTCAGCGGACTGTTTAATCTGTCTGCAGAGTTCGAAACCGTTCATTATCGGCATGGTGATGTCCGCTATCAGGACGTCCGGTTTTTCCTCCCCTATGGCCGAAAGCGCTTCCCGCCCGTCATTGGCGATCCGAAGGTCTATATCCTCGCTTTCCAGCGCGAGTTGGATAACCTTGTGCATCGTTACGGAATCGTCCGCGAAAAGGAGTTTTAGGCTCAACTGATCGTCTCTCTTCTCATTATTCAAACCAGTATATCGTAATTTTGTGCCGCCCGTTACGGTTTTTGGCATATCACGGGTGATTTTTATACTTGCGGCGGCAGAGGAAAATCATCGGGCGTACAGGAAGAAGAAGTAAAACTTACAAACGCATTAAAATCGCCTCCGGCACCTGCGACAGCGGCACGATTTTATCCACTCCCCCCAGCTTTATCGCCTCTTTTGGCATGCCGAATACAACGCAGCTCTTTTCATCCTGCGCGATGTTGAAGGCGCCGGCCTTTTTCATCTGAAGCATGCCGCCGGCGCCGTCGCCGCCCATCCCCGTAAGCATAACGCCGATTGCGTTTGCCCCGGCGTATTTGGCAACGGATGAGAATAGCACTTCCACGGACGGCCTGTGCCTTTGCACAAGCGGACCGGGCTTTACCTCGACGTAGTACCGCGCGCCGCTCCTTCTCATCTTCATGTGGCTGTGTCCGGGCGCGATTAGCACCCTTCCGGGGATGATGCTGTCACCATCCCTTGCCTCGGACACCGTCATTGCAGAGAGGATATCCAGACGGTCGGAAAAGGCCTTCGTAAAACCTTCCGGCATATGCTGGACGACAATGGTGCCGGGAGAATTAACCGGCATTCTGGTTATTACATCTTTTAACGCCTCGGTTCCTCCGGTGGAAGCTCCTATGGCTATAATCTTGTCCGTAGTTTTTATCATTGCCTGGCCGAGCGCTTTGGGGCGGCTTTTGGCCCTTTCATCCAGCCTTTTCTTGTAATCGCCCATCTTTACCTGCGCGGCGGCCTTTACCTTGTCGATAATCTCCATCGTCATGTCGCCGAGCCCTTTTCGCAGGTCCACAACCGGTTTTGCAACTATCTCTATCGCGCCCGCGTCCATGGCCGCCATAGTCGTATCCGCCCCCTTTTGGGTAAGCGAACTCACCATCACTACGGGCATCGGCCGTGACGCCATGAGTTTTTGGAGGAATGTAATGCCGTCCATGCGGGGCATCTCGACGTCGAGCGTGAGAACGTCGGGTTTTAGCTGAACTATTTTATCCCTGGCAAGGTAGGGGTCGGCGGCGGATCCGACAACTTCAATCTGCGGATCCTTGCTTAGGGCCTCCGTAAGCATACTGCGCACGACGGCGGAGTCGTCTACTATAAGCACTCTTATCTTAATCATGGTTCTCCTCGACGTATTGGAAAAGAACTGTTCAATAATAAGTGTCGGATTGACTGCAAAACCTGTCCATATCCAGAAGCAGGACGGTCTGTTTGCCGGTATTGCCGATTCCCAAAATGCAATCACCGCTTATATCGTCCAGCGACTCGTTAATGGGAGAGATATCCGTATCATCGAATGTAACTATGTCCTTAACAGAATCTACCAGCACACCGGTATTCAATCCGTGATGCTCAAGGATGATTATGTTCCGCTGTGACTCCCGGCCTCCGTTTTCCTGGAAACCCAGTTTCTTTTTAGCGTCAATAACGGGCACGACCATGCCGCGAAGGTTCATGATGCCGGTAACGTAGTTCTTCGTGTTAGGCACCCGTGTAATTCGACGCTTCAAGATTATCTCTTTGATGAAAGTGATATCGATGCCGTATAGTTCCTTGTCCAGCATAAACGTAAGGAATACCCGTTTTTCCTTTAGGCGCTCTTTTTTTGATTTTTTCACGATCTCTTTTTTAGGCGGAGTCTTTTCGGGCCTTGCTTCTTTTTCTACCGGGGCCTCTTCCAGTTCCACGGCACTTATAGTACCGCCGGACGTCGGTCCCCTTACCTCTACAATCATCCCTTTAATTTTGTCGAGAAATTCAAAGAGAGTGTCCCTATGCTCCTGATCAACCGGCTTCCCGGCACTCCTGAGTTCTCCCAGTATCTGCTCCATCTCCATGGAAGCCTGGTGAATATCGGTAAACCCCACCAGTCCGGCATTACCTTTCATGCTGTGAGTCGCCCGGAAAAGCTCGTCTATCAGCTCAGGGTCGGCGCTTTTCTTTTCGAGCGCCAGAAGCGATGACTCGATAACTTCCAGATGCGCGTCACTTTCTTCAAAAAACGCGTCAATTGCAGGTTGAATCGTCATTATGAGTTCCCCATCAATCCATCAACGTTTAGCACCAGGCCTATGGAACCGTCTCCCAGGATAGCTCCTCCCTTTACGCCTCTTATATGCCGGAAGATGCTTCCCAGGTCCTTTAACACGACGTTTTGCTGTTCAACAACCTCATCGGCCATGACGCAGCATTTTTGCCCGTTCTTTTCTATTACTATGCCCACGCCCCGCAGAGGGTCGGTCACTTCGGTTTCGATATTGAAATTTTTATAGATTCGGATTAATGGATAGATGTTTCCCCGCAGGTTAATCATCTCTGTCCGGTCTTTTATCATGAATATCTCATCCTGCCCCGGACGGATGGATTCCTTGACGTCCTCAACCGGAAAAATAAACTTTCTATTGCCGACCGCGACGATAAGCCCGTTAATGGTGACAAGCGTCGTCGTTACGGGAAGCGATATCGTAAAGGTGGAGCCCTTGCCGAGTTCCGAATCAATCTCTATTTTGCCTTTAAGCTCCGTCATGGCGCTTTTAACAACGTCCATGCCTACGCCGCGCCCGGAGACGTCCGTCACCTTCTCGGCTGTGGAAAAACCCGGGTGGAAGATATAATCGAACACCTCACAGTCTTTTAACGTGTCCGCTTCAGCCGCGGTCAGAATTCCTTTTTTAACCGCTTTTTCGACAAGCTTGGCCCTTGATATGCCGCCGCCGTCGTCTATCAATTTTACGATAAGTGTGTCGCCAGATATCTCCGCCTTTAGCTCCACCTTTCCGGAGGCCGGTTTTCCATTTTTCTTGCGGACATCCGGCATTTCAATACCGTGGTCGACCGCGTTTCGCACCATGTGTATGATCGGACTCTCGAATTTTTCCAAAAGGGATTTGTCCACCATCACGCCTTCGCCCTCAATTTCGATCCGCACATCCTTTCCGAGCGAAGCGGCAAGGTCGCGAACCAGACGCGGTATTTTCTGGAAGAGCGACTTTAAGGCGACTTTCCTCACTTCTGACAAACCGTGCTGGAGGAGAAGCGTTAGCTCAGAAAAATTCATGTTAACGTTTTTAAATTCCTTCGAGATCGTGCCGGAGCCGGGCAGGCTGTTTAGCCGCTTTTCAAGGTAGTTGAATACCTCGGAGATGATGACCAGTTCGCCGATATGGGCCATAAACTCGTCGACCTTGCCCTCGGATATTCGCATTGTTTTCTGCACCGAAATCTTTTCTTTTTCGACTTCCTTTACCTGCTTTTTCTGAACATCAACCGCCTCTTCAACCACCTCATGCGTTGTAGCGCCGCTTTTTACCAACAGTTCGCCTATTTTTTCATCAGGTTTTTGATCTTTCAATGCGCCGTCCACCTCAGCGGAGCTCACGGCGTCCTTTTCGACCAGAATTTCACCCAGCTTTTGGACCTTTGGTTCGTCGTCCAGGCTGCCGGCAAGCGTGCGCGCCATAATAAGGTTTTGCTCCAGTTCGGACAGAAACTCCCCGCCGTGCGCGCCGGCCGCCTTCAGCTTTTCGATAAGGGCGGACATCTTGAAAAGATAAAAATCGATGTCCGGCGCTTTTTTCTCCTCTTCGCCGATAATCCTCTCCTCAAGAGTCTCGATAAATTCCGTCTCCTCGGGCGTAGATTCGAAGGTCGTGTCGCCGTCGGTCACCCTTTGGAACATAGCCTTCAGGAAATCGGTGCCGATTAAAAGGTTATCGATGATGACCTGTGTAACCTTTTTCTTGCCTTTCCGCAGGTCGTCAAGGAGATTTTCGAGCTTGTGGGCGAAGTTTTTTACGTGATTAAGACCGAAAAACGCCGAGCTTCCCTTTATGCTGTGAACCGGCCGAAAAATAGAGTCTATGATCTGTACATCCTGTGGGCTTTTTTCAAGCCGGACGTACTTTTCATCGAGGCCTTCAAGCGACTCAAAGACTTCGGCAAGGTATTCCTGGAATACCTCCGGATCCATCATCTCCATTTCGCTCATTACTATTTCTCTGTAATGTAATTATGAAGCGGCTTTTACCCTGACCATCTCGGATATAACCTGTTCCCACCTTTCAAGTTTTCCTGTGGCGACTTTGACGGCGTTGAGCAGCTCTTTACTATCCTTGAGCGGCTTAAAAAAGCAGTCGTTCGCGCCGCGCCTCAGGCATGTGAGTATATTATCGATTGTGACGTAACCGGTAATGATAATTACCTGAATCATTCCGTTATATTCCTTGATGCTCCTCAGCAGTTCGGTGCCGCGCATCTCCGGCATCTGTATATCGCTTATTACAATAAGGTAGTTTTCCTTTTTCACCATCTCAAGCGCCGTAAGCGGATTGGTGACGCCGGTTGCGTCATACCCTTCAATCCTGAGAATACGCACGAGGGATTCGGTAATTTCCGGTTCGTCGTCGACTACGAGTATTTTTATTTTCATTAAAATGGTTCTTTCTTCCTATCGGTTTTTATAGGTAATAATAAAGTAAAAGTGGCGCCTGCGCCTTCCACACTCTCAACTGCGAGTTTGCCCGAAAACTCTTCCATAATCTCTGCCGATATCGACAATCCCAAACCGGTTCCTTTTTCCTTCGACTTGGTTGTAAAAAAAGGGTCGAAGATCTTATTTATTATACTCGCTGGAATGCCCGGGCCGTTATCTGAAAATTTCACCTCTGCGAACCGCTTGCCCTGGTCATCCATCATCGAGGTTTTTATAACCAATTCTCCTCCTTTTCTATCTTCCACGGCGTGCACCGCGTTAATAAGCAGGTTGAGCAGGACCTGCTCCAGTTTCGACGGGTCACCGACCAGAGGGGGGATCCCTTGAGCAAATTCCTTTTTTATTTTTATATTCTTTTTAAGCATAAATTTGGCAAAATTAAGCGCATTCGAGATGGCCTGGGCTATGTCAAACTCAATCGCCGTCTTTTCCGGTTTACGGGAAAACTGGCGGATATTGGCAAGAATATTCTGTATCTGCTCTACACCCTTTTGAACAGTTCCCAGCATGTTTTTACTCTCTTCAAACAGGTCCGACACGCCGCCGTTGTCGGAAGTTTTATCTTGTTCGTTCTTTTGCCCGCCATGGCCGTCCCGTATAATCTCACGTAATTTTTCCTGAATTAAATCCATCGTCTGCAGGTTGAGTTTCATATAGGTAAGCGGATTATTCAGCTCATGAATGATTCCCGCCGCGACCTGGCCTATCGACGACAGCCTGTCCGAGTGCAACAGCCTCATCTGCTGGTCGGAAATATTTTGAAGCTGTTCGGTTACCTGCTCCTCAAGGTAACTCTGGTAATATTTTTCGAGTAAAAACCGTGCGCGCCTGTCCACCGCCACATCGATAACGTGCTTCATGTACAAATCCGATGAAGGAATCACAATGTAGTCGTAGATTCCTTCCACCACATCGTTCAGCGTTCCGATCCTGTCCCCGCTATCGACCATAAAAATGACCGACGAGTCGGCGTGCCTCTCCATGAGTTTTCTCAGCCTGTCGATACCTGTGCCGCGTAAAAGACCCGACCAGACCATTACTACTGATATGTCGTCGGGGAACTCGACATCGACGCCCGGCATGCCGCTCTGCCCGATCACACCGTACCCCAATGAACTGACCTGTTGGGCGCGCTCACCCGCACGCCTTTCATTTGTCTCAATCACCAGTATTTTTATATCCACCGGCACTTTATGGCTCCGTCCTCATACCTTACTTTCTGTAAACAGTCGGCATTATATAATCGTAACTGTGCTTGATTGTCGTAAGGCTTTCAGAATGTCCGATAAACAGATAGCCGCCCGGCTTTAAAACACCGTAGTATTTCGCCACCAAAGTTTCCTGAGTTGGCTTATCGAAGTAGATCATTACATTTCTGCAAAAAATGAAATCGAACTTGTTTTTAAATGGGAACTGTTCGCTCATCAGATTGCACCGCCGGAAGGTAATCAACTCCCTGACCATCGGGTGCACACGTACAAGTAAACTGTTTTTTTCACCTTGTTCGCCGATAAAGTAGTTTCTTTTCACATTTGCGGGAACATCCCGCATACGGTCAAGCCGATAAACACCTTCTGAAGCCTTTTTCAGTACGTCTGTCGACAGGTCGGTGGCGAGAATTTTGAGACTCATGTTAGCCGCTTTATCCGACAGGTGGGACAGCATTGTAAAAGCTATCGTGTACGGCTCCTCACCGGTAGAACAGCCCGCGCTCCAGATACGGAAAATGTTATCTCGCTCCCCTTGCTTCCTTTTTATCCATTCCGGCAAAATCTCATTGAGATAGTTGAAATGGTTAATTTCCCTGTAGAAGCTTGTGAGGTTTGTGGATATATCATCAAGCAGCGGTACAAGGGCCTGGCCTGTTTTATCGGCCACAACAAACTTGTAATATTCCCGGTAAGAACTGAATTTCTCCCTTTCAAGACGAGACCTCAGCCTTGTGCGTAAAAGCTCCCTTTTCGACGGATTAAGCGAAATACCGCTCTGGTCGTATATCAGGCGGCGGAAAAGGTTGAAGTCACTTTCAGTGAGGTCCTTAAGTGCCTGCATACTCGGTATTATCCCTGGCTATCCGGTCAAATAAACAGCCGATTGATATCTTATTCATTTATTGCGGCATTACCTCATAGAGTCCAAATGAAAGCCTACAGGCACCAAAAAGTTTCCATGCGTTTGAACTATTCACTAACACCTGGATAATAAATAGCCAAAGACGGAATAGTGCGATTTACGTCTTTCGTCATAAGCCGCGTTATGGGCGGTACGGGTCGGCATGTTCATCGCGCGGACCGGTTCAAGCAATTTAATTACCGGGTAGGGAACAGTTATTATCCGCCGCCTAATCCTTGGCGGCTTCGGCCTGGGTTGCCATGTTGAGTTCCTCGACGGACAGGATCTTGTCTATATCAAGCAGGATTTTGACTCTGCCCTTGATTTTACCCATTCCCATTATAAAGTCTGTCTGAACCGTGGCGCCGAAAGTGGGAGGCGGATCTATCTCAGATTCGTTGATATCCAGCACTTCAGCGACCGTATCTACAACCACACCGATAAGCAGATCACCTATGTTAACAACGATGATGCATGTCTCCCTGGTGTACTCTATCGGCGTCATGCCGAACTTCAAACGGAGGTCCATTACCGGTATAACCTTGCCGCGCAAATTTATCACACCTTTAATAAAAGGCGGAACCTGCGGCACCTCTGTTATCTCCATCACGCTGATGATTTCGCGCACTTTGAGAATTTCAAGACCGTATTCTTCCCCGGCAAGAACAAATGTGAGGTATTTACCTTCTCTCGTTTTGTCCTTTTCCGCCTTGGCCAGCGCCGCCTGTGTATCATCTATCGTAGCAGCCGTATCCATGAGTCCTCCTTTTTGTGAAAGCCAATTATCAAAAGGTTCTACAATCCGTTGGTATTATACTAAATTGCAATATCACAGGGCCGGATTTAACCGTTTCACCCGGACGATGCCATTTCAAACAGTCCTCCCACGTCAATTATAAGACCGACCAGCCCATCGCCTAGAATGGAGCTTCCCGAAAATCC
>JBHHVT010000094.1:0-8970 GCA_046754425.1 Nitrospinota bacterium
GGTTTCGTAGCCGGTCCGTCCGGCCTGATGTCGGTTAATCTGAGCCGAACGGGCTCGGCGGTCGTTCTGGACAGATTCGTTACCGGCGGCAGCGGCGAGGAGTTGGTAGTCGCGGACGGCAAGGCGTACGTGGCGGACGGTTCCGGAGGGCTGGCCGTTTTCGACGTGACGGATGCGCGGCGGATAAAGTGGCTCGGAAGCAGTAACACGCGCGGTCTGTTTAACGATATCGCCGTAAGCGGCGAGAGAGCGGTCGTCACCAAGGATTTCACAACTTTACAGATGATTGGAATAAAAAATCCCGCGCTGCCGCTGGTGCGAGCCGCCTATAAGCCGAGCGGCGTGATAAGCGATATCGCGTTAGACGGGAGCGTTGTTTACGCCGCCACCAACGAAGGTTTGCGCAGGATAGATTTTACCGTTAATCCGCCCGGCATGCTTTACGGTGAATCCGCCAACTACGGCGGCAGCCGCAGAGCGGACATCCGCGATAACATACTGTACGTGGCGGACTGGTTTTCCGGTCTGCACCTTTACGACATAAGCGACAGCCGCCGCCTGCGCCACATATCGAATTTCCATACCGGCGGCTCGTCAAAGGGCGTTACGGTAAAAGGCTACTATGCCTTCGTGGGGGATGACGACCACGGACTGCAGATTATCGACATAAGCGAGCCGGACAATCCGGAGTGGGTGTCGGAGCTTGCGACGCCGGGCCTTGCCTACACATTAAAGATAGTGGGTGACACGCTCTATCTCGCCGACCACCGGGGCGGGTTCGACATAATCGATGTAAGCGAGCCGCGCGAGCCGAAACTGCTGGGCAGTTTTGATACGGATGGAAAATCGTGGGCAATCGACGTGAAGGATGGCACCGCCTTGGTCGCCGATGATAGCGATGGACTGTTAATTTTCGACGTAAGCGACCCGGCGCGCCTTCGTCAGATAGGCGCGTTCGATCCGGGCGGGCAGGCCGAAGACGTGGTTATAAAGGGCGACACGGCCTACGTCGCGTTTTTCGATAAGGGATTCTACATACTCGACGTCAGCGATCCGACGAATCCTGTCGAGATCGGGCACGCCGATATCCCGGGGAACGCGCGCGGTATCTCCGTCGACTCCGGATATGCCTACGTCGCCGGGTGGGAGTCCGGCCTGCAGGTAGTCGACATAAAAGAGCCGGACGCGCCGAAGATAGTGGGGCGGTTCGACACTGACGGCGCCTTGTGGGGAGTGAAGGTAAAGGACGGGAGGGCGTATCTCCTCGACTGGTGGGGCGGCCTGAAGGCTGCGGACATCAGGCGGCCCGAAAGACCGAAACTTGCCGGCAGTTACCACGAAAACGGCACGCCGTCGAGGCTCGCCGTGAGCGGCAGTTATCTGTTTGCCGCAAACGGCATCGGCGGATTGCGGATTTTCGATATAAAAAGTCCGCTAAATCCCATCTGGATTACCGGCGTAGACCTTAAAGGCATCGCGCGCGACGTATGGCTTTCCGGCAATCGCGCGTACGTTGCGGCGGGCGGCGGATTGGCGGTTATCGACATAAGCGACCCGTTTTACGCCAAACGTTTGGGCGGGCTCGATTTGAAAAGCGGCGCGGCATATCTGGTGCGGGGGGACGGCTCCACCGTTTACGTGGCGGATAACGTGGAAGGTCTGGTGGTGGCGGACGTGAGCGATCCCGCTGCTGTGAAGCGGATTAAATCGTACCGTTTTAGGGTTAACGACCTCTGGCTGGACGACAGATATCTTTATATTGCGGGAATGGGCGGCCTGACACTGCTTGACAGGTCGAACCCTTTAAGGCTCACCAAGGCGGCGAGTTTTAATACCAATGGCAAACCGAAGCTTGTCCGCAGTTCGGGAAACCTTATCGCACTGTATGAGGCGGGCAGGGGAGTATGGCTTCTCGGTTTGGAAGAGTCCGCGTTGAAAACGCTTTCGCTTTTCGATCCTTTCGACGACGTAACCGACATCCGGATAAAGGGGAGTACGCTTTTTGTTTTTACCCAAAACAGCGGACTCATGGAGGTCGATATAACCGAACCGGATTTGCCTTTGCTTAAAACCGTTTACCCGAACAGGGGCAGTGAGACGACGATAGCGGTAGCGCAAAATTCCGTTTTTTTCGGCGGCGGCAAAGAGATAACATCCGTCGCATTGCTGCCCGGAATAGACAGCGGCCTAACTTCGACAGGCGAGGTTACCTTGCAAATTCCCTCCGAAATGCCGGTCGGCAGTTACCACCTGCTCGCCGTCAGTCCGAATGGGGAAAAGAGTCTTGCGCCGAACGCCATTAAGGTTCGATATAAGAAATCTAACAAACCCGGTTTCACAATGGACGACCTCAAAAAAATCATGGAACAACGCCAGAAAAAATAAATCACTACAGGGCAATATTGCAGGAGCCGGGCTTGCCCCGCGCAGGCGGCGCTTTGCGCCTGGTATTGACGGCGGCGGCAAAGTCGATTATAGTTAAGATGTTTAATATGTATAGATTAGCTAATATGTTTAAAGGAGGTTTTATATGAAAACCGCAAGGGCCACTGATATAAAGAACAAGTTCGGACGGTATCTGGATTCGTCCCTTGTCGAACCTGTTGTTATAGAAAAAAACGGCCGGCCGGTGGCCGTGATGATGTCCATTAGCGATTACGAACGGCTTACAACGCTTGAGGACGCGCACTGGGCCGAAAAGGCAAAGAAGGCGGAAAAAGCGGGTTATCTGGGCACAAAAAAATCGGCTGCCTTCCTGAAATCGAAATAGCCTTTGCTTAAACTGGACATTACCAAACAGGTTAAAAAGTTCATGGATGGACTGTCCCCAAAGCAGTTCAAACAGGTGGCGCGGAAAATCCTGTCGCTCATGGAAGAACCGAGGCCGGTGGATTCAATAAACCTGGCGGGGTATTCGTACAGGCGCGCCGACATAGGGGAATACAGGATAATCTATCGCGTGGAAAATGATCTTCTCAAAGTTGCTCTTGTGGGCAAACGCAACGATGATGAAGTGTACAAAAAGCTGAAGCGTTTACTTGGTTAATGCCGTTCGCTAAATCCGTCCTGAAAAAATCATGGAACAACGCCGCAAAAAATAAAACACCACAGAGGTCACGGAGGAATATTGTATCGGCTGGGCTTGCCCTGCCCGAAGAGGGCGCGGCGAGCGGCGCCCCTACATGTCACTATTGCCCCAGATGCCGAAGCGACCGCTCATGGCGTGTATCTGCGCCAACTGGCAACGACGCATTTCGCTTTTCTTTCGGTCATGGCAAAATTCTACACCATTTTTCACAAAAATAACAGCCGGTCTGCTGTGCGGACTGACAATAGCGGCAAAGCCATGAATTAAAATGTTACCGTCGCGTGGGAAGGTATGGTCACGCGTGGGCGCGTGACTCTCACGGAATGTTGGCGCTTTCGCGCCAATCGCAGACAGGAGTGTCTGTGCCACCGGAAAACAATTCTCTGCGTCCTTTGCGTCCTCTGTGGTGGAACTTCACCGGCGAGACGTACCCAAAACCAAGAGGGCACAGGCCGGTGCCACCTACATCTTGAGATAGCCACGGCGCTACGCTCCTCGCTATGACAATGGAGGCGGCCTGTTCTTGCGCCGGCAAATTGTCAGTGCCGACACGGCACCGCCAGCATAGTTCCTCCTGCTGTAACCAGGTGTATAATGTGCGTCCATGACGGATGAATCGGTAACACTAAAAACAGCTCTGGAACACAACCTGACCGAGGGTGAGTTCGAGCTTATCCAAAAGCTGATGGGCCGCGTGCCGAACCGCCTGGAACTCGGAATCTTCTCAGCAATGTGGAGCGAACACTGCTCTTACAAAAGTTCGCGCGTTCACCTGAAGCGGTTCCACACTACCGGCGAGCGCGTCATTCAGGGGCCGGGGGAGAACGCGGGCATCATCGACATCGGCGGCGGCCTGGCGGTCGTGTTCAAGATGGAGTCGCACAACCACCCGTCCTACATTGAGCCGGTACAGGGCGCGGCGACCGGCGTGGGCGGCATACTGCGCGACGTCTTCACGATGGGCGCGCGTCCGATTGCCAGTTTCGATTCGCTCTGTTTCGGCGAACCGAAAAACGAACGAACGGCCTACCTCCTAAAAGGCGTTGTTAAGGGAATCTCGTCATACGGCAACTGCATCGGCGTGCCGACCGTCGGCGGCTCGACGCGGTTCCACGAATGCTACAACGGCAACAACCTCGTAAACGCCATGACGCTCGGCATCGTAAAAACCGATTACATTTTCCTCGGGAGCGCGTCCGGCGTCGGCAACAAAGTTATCTACATCGGATCGAAAACGGGCCGCGACGGGATACACGGCGCGGTAATGGCGTCCGACACATTCGACGAGGACTCCGAAGAAAAGCGCCCCACCGTGCAGGTGGGCGACCCGTTTACGGAAAAACTTCTGCTGGAAGCGTGCCTGGAACTTTTTGCGGAATCGGTAGTGGAAGGGATACAGGACATGGGCGCGGCTGGTCTTACGTCGTCGTCTTTTGAGATGGCGTCGCGCGGCGAAAGCGGACTGAAAATTCATCTCGACCGCGTCCCCGTGCGCGAGGAAGGGATGACGCCCTACGAGCTTATGCTGTCCGAGTCGCAGGAGAGGATGCTTCTCGTCGCAAAACCGGAAAACGAGGCGAGGATACTGGAGATTTTGGACAAGTGGGATCTGGAGGCGGCGGTAATCGGCGAGGTGGAAGACCGTGACCGCGTAAAACTTTACTTCAACGGCAAGCAGGTGGGCGATATGCCGGTATCCGCGCTGGTGGACGAAGCCCCGATGCTGGAGCGTCCGATGAAGGAGCCGGAATATCTGGCAAAAACTTCCGCGTTCGATCCGTTAAGCGTGACTGAGCCGGATGATTTGCAGTCCGTTTTTTTCAAGCTCCTTTCTTCGCCGAATTTAAACGGCAAAAAATGGATAACCGAGCAGTACGATTCGATGGTCGGAATAAATACGGTTACGGGTCCCGGTTCCGACGCGGCGGTGGTGAGGGTAAAGGGGACGACAAAGGCGATAGCGGTATCGACCGGCTGTAACGAGCGTTACTGTTACCTGGACCCGGAAACGGGCGGCGCGATAGCGGTCGCCGAAGCGGCGCGAAACGTCGCCTGCATGGGGGCGCTGCCGATAGGGGCGACCGACTGCCTGAACTTCGGCTCGCCTGAAAACCCGGAAATCATGTGGCAGTTCGCGAAGGCGGTGGACGGAATAACGCTGGCCTGCCGCGAACTCGACGTCCCGATAGTGAGCGGCAACGTCTCCTTGTATAACCAGACCGGCGATGCGGCGATATTCCCGACACCTATGATAGGCGTTGTCGGGCTGATTGACGACTTGGAAAAAACCGTCCCATCGTTTTTCCAAAACGAGGGTGACGTTATTTTTCTTCTCGGCAGGACGAAAAGCGAGACAGGCGGAAGCGAATATTTAAAGACGATACATGGACATGATGCGGGAAAGCCGCCCGCAATCGACCTGAAAAAGGAAAAAACGCTTATCGAGACTCTGCTGGAACTTTCGGACAAAAAAATCATCTCGTCCGCGCACGACCTCTCCGAGGGAGGCTTGGCGCAGGCTCTTGCGGAGTGCTCGCTTTCCGGCGGCGGCCTCGGCTGTGAAGTGGACATGGACAGCAATACGCGCGGTGACGTTTTGCTTTTCAGCGAGTCGCAGTCGCGCGCTCTTGTTACCATCACGCCGTTTGCCATGAAAGATTTGCGGCCCGTACTCGATTCAAAAAAAATTCCGTGGAAGCCCATCGGCAGGGTAAAGGCGCAGGAATTCTCTATTCGCGTAAACGGCGCCCCGCTGATAGATACCACGGTGGCCGATCTTGAAACGGTTTACCATGACGCTTTGGAAAAGGGGATTTTCGGCGAGTGATAAAGGCACGCCTGATTCTGGACCCGCCTCGTGACGGCTTTTGGAACATGGCGGCGGACGAAGCTCTGTTTGACTGCCTTGAGGGAAGCGGCTTTCCGGTTACTCTGAGGATTTACGGCTGGTCCCGCCCCACGCTTTCCCTGGGCAGAAGGCAAAAACTGTCGGAGCCTGACGTTGCGGAATGCCGAGGGCTGGGCGTAGACGTGGTCAAAAGGATAGGCGGCGGCGGCGCAGTGTTCCACGGTTCGGAAATCACTTATTGTTTCGTATCCCGCATCGGCCCGCCGGGAATGCCCGACGTAACCGATCCGCGGCTCTGGCGCGAGATATTCGTATACTTTCTTGAGTCGCTTGGAATAGCCGCCGACGATCAGGATCGGCAACAGGATTCCAGGCTTTGCGCGGCCTCCTGCTTTTCCACCGCTAACGGCGACGAGCCGACAATCAACGGCAGGAAGTGGATTGGAAGCGCCAGAAGAAAATCACGAAAATGTTTTTTGCAGCACGGGTCGATACTGATTGAACAGCAGCCGGACTTTCTTTGCAAACTGATGCCCGGTTCCGGTCCGAATATATCCACCGGCCTGAGGAAGTTTGTTCCATCGCTTTCCGAGCACTCCGCGACAGACGCACTCGTTATCGCGGTCAAAAAAAATCTGCAACTTGAGTTTTCCGCCGGCGATTATACAGACGCGGAACATTCTTCGATAAAAAGGCTTAGAGCGCTGAAAACAGGGGAGCTAAGGCCGTCGCCAGCCGCTCGGGAATCTGAATCGCTTCCCAGCCGACTGCATGGTTCTTAAAAAATACCGTATGTCATAGACCTTTTATTCATATTTTCGTCTAGAATAGCAACCAGATATAGAAACCAGTTTTATCTGTAAAAAAGGGTACTACCCGTATTCCTTTTGAAAGTACGACAGGCGTAATCGGCTGTGCGCGGTCCCGTCTTCCGTCCGTGTCGATTATCGTTTAGCAGACGTTACGTCCTGCCCGCATGCCAGCATTTTTGGATTGAAAATACCTAAAGGAAACGAAATGTTAAAAAGCAAGTACATCAAAATAGGTGGTATCGGACTGTGCATTTTCTTTCTAAGCGTTTTATGGGAGTTTTTGCTGGAATACTATTTTGAGGTTTTTCTAGGTATCGAAAAAGCGGTCGGCTGGGAACACGGTTACATACGTCATACACTCATTCATCCCATTTTGCTGGCCGCCGGTATGTTGTTTATCTCTTCAACCCTATTCGCCACAGTGTCTATATTTCGAAAGCTAAAGCATAAAGAGACGGTGCACAAGGAAGCGCTGGAACAGTTGAATCTTTTTTCCCATGTTTTTGAAAACGCCATGGAAGGAATAATGGTAACCGACAACAAGGCCAACATACAGTCGGTTAATCCCGCCTTCAGCGCCATTACCGGTTATTCCGCTGATGAGGCCATCGGCGCGAACCCCAGAATCCTGCGTTCGGACAGGCATACTCCCCCCTTTTATAAAACGATGTGGAAAAGCCTGCTGACTGATGACTGCTGGCATGGTGAAATATGGAACCGCCGTAAAAACGGCGAAGCCTATCCCTCCTTGCAGACAATATCGGCCATTAAAAACAGTGGGGGCAATACGGAGCATTATGTGGCCGTCTTCCACGACATAACCAACATCAAGAAAAGCGAGGAAGATGTGAAATACCTGGCCTACCACGACGCCCTGACCGGACTGCCCAACCGGCTGCTTTTTAACGACCGGCTTGGCCAGGCGATAGTGAATGTTCGCCGCCACAAAATATGCGGCGCTGTTTTTTTTATCGACATCGACGATTTCAAGAAGATAAACGACGGTATGGGACACGCCGTGGGCGATCTTTTTTTACAGGGCGTCGCGTTGCGGCTTCTGGAGACGATGCATGAGGACGAAACGGTTGTAAGGATCGGCGGCGACGAGTTTGCGATAATTCTGAACAAAATAGACAGCAAATTGGATGCGGTTGAATTGGCGGAAAAAATTATCCGTTCGCTGGAGGAACCATTTCTTTTAAAAGGTCACGATGTCTATATTTCCGCCAGCATAGGAATCACCTTCTTTCCCGGCGACGGCGAAAATCTCGATACGATCGTAAAAAACGCCGACGCGGCCATGTATCGAGCCAAGAGTAAAGGCAAGAACGGTTACCGGCTGTTCGAGCCGGATATGAACGGTAAAGCCGGCAAGCGCCTTACTCTGGAGAGTGAAATGCGCAAGGCCCTGGCGCGGGAAGAATTCGTCGTCTATTACCAGCCGAAAGTTGATATCGACACCGGCAGGGTGGTCGGATCGGAGGCGCTCGTACGCTGGCTTCATCCGGAGAAAGGTATGATATCGCCGGGAGATTTTATACCGATCGCGGAGGAGACCGGCCTCATTATACCCATTGGGGAGTGGGTTCTTGAAACATCATGCAGGCAAAACGTTGAATGGCAAAGGAACAGTTATCCGAAAATCACTACAGCCGTTAACCTTTCATCCCTCCAGTTTAACGGTGTCGATTTGGTCGATAATATAGAATCTGTCTTGCAAAGGACATCGCTTGACCCGAGTCTTCTGGATATCGAGATAACCGAGAGCATGTTGATGGGGGACATGGAAACCACCATAGCCATTTTGCACAAGCTGAGCGATATGGGAATACGGCTCAGCATAGACGATTTCGGGACGGGATACTCTTCGCTTAACTACCTTAAACGTTTTGAAATAGACACGCTGAAAATCGACAGGTCTTTCGTGTTCGATATCGGCGTGGATCCCAACTCGATTGCGATAGTCTCGGCCATCATAATGCTTGGGCACACGCTGGGGCTGAATGTGGTCGCCGAAGGGGTCGAGACATGGGAACAGATGGAATTCCTCAATGAAAATGGCTGTGACCAGATACAGGGCTACCTTTTTAGTCCGCCTCTGCCGGAGGAGTCGTTTAGCAAAATCCTTGCCGAGGGCAAAAGGCTTTCACTGGCGCCTCACGTTAAATAGCCCGAATTATTCATGAAGAAATTGAATTTTCAAATTATAGGTCGTAACCAGT
>JBHHVT010000095.1:0-8957 GCA_046754425.1 Nitrospinota bacterium
CTGGTTACGACCTATAATTTGAAAATTCAACTTCTTCATGAATAATTCGGGCTAAGTTTCCCTGTAAATTTGCCCTCTCGGCTGTAATTGCCTCCACCTGCAAGGTGGCGTCATAATGTTGACGCCGTTTTGACCGTCAGTCGGCCGCATGTTAAAGGCAATCGTTTTTCACAAGTTTGGGGCGGCTGTGCGGTGGTTCCGGTAACGCATTGAAACACAGCGTATTAAATCTGCCAACGAATGAAAATTGCGGAACGGTAATCCTATGGCTAAAAATATCCGAATATAATCGTATGGGCATATTGCAGTGGCGCGGGAATTGCTTTAAGTGTAGCGAGAGGAAAGTTGAATATCTGAAAATATGAAGAATAAAGTTGTTTTGACACTATTGCTGTTTGCGGCCATAACCGCGCATGGTGTCACCGCGGCTCGCGCCGAAACGAAAGCGAACAGGCTCGTCGGGACGGAACTGAAAACCAAAACCGACTATAGCGAACTTCAATTCACATTTGCCAAGCCAGTTAAGTATAGTCTTTCGCCGGATGTTGAGCATCAGACGCTAAAACTGACCGCATCTGCGGCCGAAATAAACCCTGCGCTGGACTTCATGACATTCGAGGACGAGCGGGTAAAGGGAGTCACATTTTATATGGAGGGGCGGAAAGCGGTGGCGGAAATCGCGATGTCGGATTTCAGGACCTCCATATACCACTCGCTTTCCGGCGACGGCCTCCGGCTCACGGTCCGTCTTAAAAGCCGAAAGAAGCTGATGGCCTTAAAAAGCGACGTTAAAAAAGAAAAATCGGATGCCAAAAAGGCGGCGCGAGACCGCGAAATTGTCGAACAAAGGCGAAAAGTTTTCGATGAATCAGGCAAGGAGCTTTACAAAAAGGCGCTGCAGGATTTACAGAAAAAAAGATACAGGGATGCGGCCAACAAGTTCGCAGCGCTTATAAACAAGTATCCGAACAGCATATATTTGGAGCAGACATACTTCTCCAGGGCGGAGGCTTTATACAGGGAGGCCAAAAAGGAAAAGGATAAAGTGCCGGACGCGATAGAGTCCTACCGGCTTGCGGCGGTAAAGTTCCCGTCGTCGGAATATATTCCACGCAGCCGGCTGAGGCTGGGCGAGCTGAACTTTGAGCAGAATATGGATATAGAGGCGCTGGCCTCTTACGACAGCCTTGCGACGGACTTCCCAGACAGCAAATACAAACTCTCCGCGTTGCTGGGCAAGGCAGGCATATTTTTAAGGCGGGAGCAGTACGACAAGGCATACAACGAACTGGAGCGGATACTCCTTTTTTATCCGGAGGCGAGGGAGGTGCGTGAAGCGAGGTTCAAGATAGCCGAGGCATTCTATCTGCGGAAACGATACGATACCGCCCTGCAGATATTTGAAGACTCCGACAGAAAGTGGCCGACATACGTAAGATCGAACTCCGAGGCTCTAAATGCATTTGCGGACAGTTATTTTCAACTCAGGAAGTACGACCGCGCGGAGGAGCTTTACACGGAACTGGTCAACCTCTTTCCGGAAGCGGACGAAGGAAAGGATGCCGTAAACATACTAGGGGACATTTATGCAATCAGGGGACAGCCGGAAACCGCGCTGAAATTTTACGGTATTCTGGCAAGACGAATACCGGGCGAAAAGGCGGGACTCGACGCGCGTCTGCGGCTTGCGGCGCTGGGACATGCGGATGATAAAATCGTTAAAGAAAGAGAGGCCGTAATCTGGACCTTTCCGGACTATTTCCACCCGATGGCGACATACGACGACATCATAAAAAACAGTGCGGGCACCGTGCAGGCGCGGGACGCGCTCTACCAGAAGGCGTGGCTGTTCAACCAGCGCAAGCAATACATAGAGTCGGTCCTTACTCTCAAGGAGATGATGATAAAGTTCCCGCAAACAAAAGTGCTGGATCCCGTGGCGAACCTGGTGAGGAACAACCTGTATAAGCTTGTCCGCGAACAGCACGACCAGGGGGGATATTACAGCATCCTGAGGATTTACTACGAAAACTTCGAGCCGTTTTTCATGGATATAAAAGAGCCGGACGTTATAGCGAAGATCGGCGACGCCTATTACGAGATGGGACTATACGACAGGTCGATAGAAAAGTTCGATCAGCTCAGGGATGCGGACAAGGCCGACCGCTTCGGCGGCCTGGTTCGCTACGGCAAGGGAAGAGCGTACGCCGCCGAGAAGAAATATGCGGAAGCTGTCGAGATGCTCGATCCGTTTGCGGGAATGCTCGATAACTCTGAATACGCTCCCGCCGCGCTGCACCTTCTCGGCGACATCTATAACGTGCAGTCCGAAAAGGAAAAGGCGGTAAAAAGTTACATGCGTGCCATTGCGATAGAGCCGAACGGTGGGCGCGTTTCGGAAACGGCGTACAAACTCGGCATGCTATTCAAGGAAGAAGGGCGCTACAGGCAGGCGGTCAACTTTTTCAACAAGGCGATTACTAAATATACGCCGATGGGCGACATGCCCGACCCCTTCCACGTGCGGGAGAGCTACTACCAGTTAATCGAGGCGAACTACCGCGATGAACGTTTCGACGACGCGATTATTTTCGCCGACCACGCGGTGAAGCGGTATCCGGATCAAAAACAGACAAGCTGGGCGCTGTACGTGAAAAGCGACAGCGAAACGGAACTGAGCGAGGATGAAAAGGCAGTCGCATCGTTAAGGGAGCTGGCGAAAAAGGAGCCGTCTACAATCTACGGCAAGGTGGCCAGCGCCACCATCCAGGTCGCCGACTGGAAACTGAAGTACCGCGAACTGTTTAATTAGGCCCGCCGCCAACACCGGAACCAAATAGTAGAATAAACATTCTTGTCTGTTGCGCGCCATTAGGCGCGGTGAAGGGAAGGGGGGAACTCCTGCTAATGCAGGGCACGCAGAGAGGCCTGCGATGAGCTTGCCGAATCGAATGTCTACGCCACAAACACAGAACATGGGGGTTGGTCGGTTTTTAGCTGGCTGATATTCCATTCCCGGCCTATGGCGTTCAGATTTTTGCCAATAAATTCTTTTCAACCCGCCAGCAGTTTCCTTATATTGCGGCCCGAGCCGACATTATTCACCCGGCATTTTTTGCATCATCATACCTTGGCCCATTGGCATTCCGGGCATATCGGTCATCATTCCTGTTCTTTCGTCCGTGGACATTTTCACCATCCCCATCATCATTCCGCCTTTCGAGGGCTTGCGTGCAATGGACTGGATGTAAAACGCAAGGGCAAGCATTTCGTCATCCTTCAAAACGTGTGAATACGACAACATCGGAGTGCCGTTAAGGCCGGTCGCAATGGTCAGGTAGATTTCTTCAACACCGACCCCTCGCTTTAGCATCTGTTCGCGGAAGTTTCTCGGTCGGATCGGACGCTGCCAGTCGTCTTTCAGCTTGTCGGCCTTTTCTCCGTCGCCATAACCTTCATTCTCCCTGTCTTCTCAGACACTAACTGCATATTTCTCCTTTAATAGTATTTAATAGTAAACACGGGTAAGTGTTAAGTCAATGTTCATGTGATTCTTGAGTTAAAATAGTTTCAGATTTGTGCGGGTTGTACTATAATTGAAAAAATGTACAGATTAGTGAATATGAAGACGCTTTCCGCTCTTCTTTTTGTTGTTTTTCTGGCGGGAAGCTTATGCGTGTATATAGGCTTAAATGGACATCATGCGAAAAGCGGCCCTTCCGCTTCCGGGCCGGTACAGTGCTGCACCGTTAGCGGAGACAGTCCGGTTCTTCAGGCAGGCCTTATACCCACGCCTTTAAATGTGATGGCTTTAGCATTGGTTATTTATATCTTCTTTATTCCTGCGACGCCCTATTTCTCTTTCTACCATCCTCCCAAATACTAGTACTGCTTCTATACTATAGCCGCGCCTTTTATCGCACAGCGGTATCATTATTTTTAAACATTATTAGGGGTTTTGGATATGCGTATTTTATCGGCTTCGGCCGTATTTCTGGTTATTATCGCCGGGTACGTTTTACCAGCAAAAAACACGGCACACGCCTCGGAAGTGAGGGATTTCGACAATTACCTGGAACTATTACTGGAAAAAGACCCCGATTTAAAGTCGCTTGAATACGCGCTTGAAGCAAAAAGGCTTGTACCGGATCAGGTAGAATCGCTTCCCGATCCGATGGTGCGTTTTGGTCTCATGAACGTACCGTACGACTCTTTTTCGATGGGCCAGGAAGGGATGACCCAGAAAAAGATAAGTTTAATGCAATCCTTTCCCGCGCCGGGCAAACGAAGCATGCTGAGGAAACTGGCGGAGGACGATATCGAGATAGCTTCAACAATGGTTCCTGAAAAACGGCTGGAACTCGCACAGAGGGCGCGCACCGCTTTTTACAGGCTCCGGTATTTGAAGAACGTAAGGCGGATTGTTCTGCGAGACAAAAAAATACTGGATGGCTTCATAAAGGTTGCACTTGCCAAATACTCTGTTGGGAAGGGGTTGCAGCAAAACGTTCTGCACGCACAGGTGGAACTTACGAAGATGACCGATCGTCTTAGAAGGATTGAAGAAAAAATTGCCGGTATCGGTAACAAGCTGGCGGTATGGGTGGACCTTCCGTTGGATACAGACTGGAGCGGTATTGAAATCGGTCCCCTGCCGGATTTGGGAGAGGATGCCGATTTTCTGCTGGAGGAGGCGCTGGCAAAGAGGCCCATGTTCAAAAAAATGCGCACGGAAATTCGGAAGGCGGAGAATAAGGTAGGCCTTGCCAGACTTGGTCTCAGGCCGGACTACACGGTAGCCTTCTCGTACGGTCAGCGTGACGACGGCCCCATGGGTCCGCGCGACGATTTTCTATCGTCCTCGGTAACGTTGAAAATTCCATGGTGGAAAAATACTAAGCAGGAAAAAAAGATAGCCGAAAACATGATCCTGCGTCGTAAGGCGGAGCAGAGGCTAAGGTCGGCAACGTTCAAGACGCGCGAAATAATAGCCAATCTTATCGAAACGATAAGAAAGGACCATGACCTGCTTGAGCTTTATGACACTGGCCTTATACCTCAAGCATCGCAGTCGGTGGAGGCGGCAGTGGCGGCGTACCAGGTGAATAAGGTGGATTTCCTCACACTTGTTACAAATCAGATAACGCTCTTCAATTACGAGGTGAAGAGGGACGAGATACAGTTCGAACTTAATTCCGGGCACACCGCACTGTGGCGGATGCTTGGACGCGACGGCACGGAGGATGCGCAATGAAAAATGAAAGATCAACACGCTATTACTTCTTTAAGTTCGGCTACACGCTTTTCCTGGCGCTTTTGGTGGGCGGTGGCTATTTCTTTAGACACGATATTTCCGCGTTGCTTGAAGGGGAAAGCGTCGGCCACAAGCAACCCGCCAAGGTGGAGCAGTCTACTACAGGGAGCGCAAGCGAGAAAAAGAAAGAAAAAAAGATCAAATACTGGGTTGCACCGATGGATCCTACATATATCCGTAGTGAGCCTGGCAAATCGCTCACTGGAATGGATCTGGTTCCCGTATATGAGGACGGTGATGAGGATACCGGAGGGATAAAAATCAGCCCCGTCGTGGAGCAGAACATCGGCGTCCGCACGGAAAATGTGCAGGTTCGGGAGATATCCAAAGTCGTAAGAACGGTAGGCCGCGTTGCCTACGATGAACGCAAGGTAGCTTACGTGCAAAGCAAGACAAAAGGCTGGGTGGAAAAGCTTTATGTGGATTTCACCGGAGAGGAAGTCAAGAATGGTGATTACCTGTTGGAGATATACAGTCCCGAGCTGGTTGCCACGCAGGAGGAGTACATTTTGGCGCTTTCCTACAGGGATTCCATATCCAAAAGTTCCGTGAAGGAAGTGGCGACCGGGGGTGAGAGCCTCCTTGCGGCGACGCGAAGGAGACTTGAACTTTTCGATATGCCGGAACACCAGATAAAGGAACTGGAGGAAAAACGGGAAGTGAAAAAAACGCTGCACATCCACTCGCCGACGGACGGCGTAGTTGTGAGCAAGCATGTCGTAACCGGCATGCAGGTGACGCCCGGGATGACGATGTACAAGGTGGCTGATCTTTCGAGGGTGTGGGTAATAGCTGACATCTACGAGTACGAAGTACCGTGGGTAAGGTTGGGGCAGAAGGTTTCGATGACACTGCAATCCCTACCCGGGAAGGTTTTCAGAGGGAAGGTGACATATATTTACCCCTATCTCGATAAAAAGACCCGAACCGTTCAGGTCCGGATGGAGTTCGATAACCCCGGCCTGAAACTCAAGCCGGACATGTACGCCAATGTTGAAATTGTAAGCAGGGTCAGGCGCAAGGGGATGGTGGCGCCTATTGAGGCGGTTATACGTTCGGGGTCGCGTAACGTGGTAATGCTTGCCAGAGATAAAGGGCGCTTCGAGGCCAGGGAAGTCACGCTCGGCGTGGAATTTGGCGGCTATTACGAAATTCTGAAAGGGCTTTCTCCAGGAGATAAGATCGTAACGTCAGCCAATTTCCTGCTTGATTCCGAAAGCAACCTCAAGGAGGCAATCAACAAGATGTTAAGTAAAAAGCAGGAAAAAACTTCCCCCGCAAAGCATGTCGATAAGGAGAGTCCTGAAACTCCGGACACGGACATAGGGCATGAAGGCATGAAAGGCATGAAGATGGATCATTCGAAAATGCAGAATGAAAAAATGAAGCGATCAGGCACGAACCATCAAAAGCACGAAGGGAAATAAAGATGCTGGAATTTATAATTGAGTGGTCGGTTAAGAACCGTTTTCTCGTGCTCGTCGCCACGCTCGTGATACTTGTCGCCGGCGGGCTTGCCGTGAAAACGATCCCGCTGGACGCTATCCCGGACCTCAGCGACGTGCAGGTGGTGGTTTTCACCGAATACCCCGGACAGGCGCCCCAGGTTGTTGAAGATCAGGTTACCTATCCCCTTACGACGGCCATGCTTTCCGTTCCATACGCTGAAGTGGTCAGGGGGTATTCGTTTTTCGGACTTTCGTTCGTTTACATCATTTTTAAAGACGGTACGGACCTGTATTGGGCGCGTTCGCGCGTGCTTGAATACCTCAATTTTGTTTCCAAAAAGCTTCCGCGGGGCGTCACGCCCGTGCTCGGCCCCGATGCCACCGGCGTCGGCTGGATTTACGAATACGCCGTTGTGGATAAAACCGGAAAATATGATCTTGCACAGCTGCGCTCGATACAGGATTGGTATCTAAGGTACGAGTTGCAGACCGTACCGGGAGTGGCCGAGGTCGCATCCGTGGGGGGCTTTGTCAAACAGTATCAGGTGGAGGTGGATCCCAACCAGCTTATTGCCTACAACATTCCGCTTTCGAGTATCGGAGCCGCTATTAAGAAGAGCAACGCCGACATTGGCGGAAAAGTCATAGAAATGGCGGAAACGGAGTTCATGATACGCGGTAAAGGCTACATAAAAGGCATACCGGACATAGAGAATATAACTCTCAAGGTTGACGAAAACGGCACACCGATACTCATAAAGGACGTGGCCACGGTAAAACTCGGACCGGAACTGAGGCGCGGTCTTGCCGAGCTCGACGGCAAGGGGGAAGTGGCCGGAGCCGTTGTATTAATGCGCTACGGCGTAAACGCGCTAAAGACAATCGATCTGGTTAAAAAGAAGCTGGAAGAACTCAAGGCCGGCCTGCCGGATGGCGTGGAAATCGTTACCACCTACGACCGTTCCGCCCTCATTTACCGCGCCGTCTCTTTCCTCACGGAAAAGCTCCAGGAAGAGACCGTCATAGTGGCCCTTGTCTGTATCATTTTCCTCATGCACTTTCGCAGCGCATTCGTGGCCATATTTACGCTTCCCATCGGAATTTTAATCGCATTCATCATCATGAACCTGCAGGGGATAAACGCGAACATCATGTCTCTCGGCGGTATCGCCATCGCCATAGGAGCCATGGTGGACGCCGCAATTGTGATGATAGAAAATACGCATAAGCGGCTGGAGCGCGACGGCGGCAGATTGCCGCGCATGGATATAGTGATGGATTCCGTAAAGGAAGTGGGACCGCCGCTTTTTTTCTGTCTGCTTATAATTACAGTATCTATCCTGCCGGTATTTACACTGCAGTCTCAGGAGGGGCGGCTTTTCTCACCGCTTGCATATACGTTTACCTATTCAATGGTCGCCGCGGCTGTTATTTCCATAACCCTTGTTCCCGTACTGATGGGTTATTTTGTTAAGGGCGATATTGTGCCGGAGCGCAAGAACCCCATTAATATCCTGCTCATATCCATTTACAGACCGGTTATAAGACTGGCGATGCGCGCGAAGGCGCTGGTTCTCATACTTGTTATAGGCATGCTTCTTTTCAGCATAAGTCCGCTCAAGAAACTCGGCTCGGAATTCATGCCGCCTCTTATGGAAGGGGATATTCTCTACATGCCGTCCATGCTGCCGGGGGTATCCATTACAAAGGCAAAGGAGGCTCTTCAGCAGACCGACAAAATCCTGAAAACCTTTCCCGAAGTGGAGCGGGTGTTCGGCAAAGCGGGCCGGGCGGAAACCGCAACCGATCCCGCCCCGCTCGCCATGTTTGAAACCATAGTGAAGCTGAAGCCCAAGAAAGAATGGCGTCCCGGCATGACCATGAAGAAACTGATGGCGGAAATGGACAGGGCGATACAATTCCCCGGCCTGACAAACGCGTGGACAATGCCGATAAAGACGAGGATAGACATGCTTGCAACAGGCATTAAGACGCCCGTCGGTATAAAGATAGCCGGTGACGACCTCGAAACTCTCAACAGGCTCGGCATGGAGATTGAATCCGTCATGAGAAAAGTTCCCAACACGCTTTCCGTATTTTCGGAGCGCGTGGTTGGAGGGAACTATCTGGACTTCGATATCAACAGGCGAGAGGCGGCGCGTTACGGGCTTAAGGTGGGCGATATTCAGGCTGTC